>JACMPN010000650.1 GCA_014377495.1 Candidatus Sericytochromatia bacterium | reverse complement strand
GGGGGCCGTCGTCGCCGTGGTCGGCGGCGTGGCGCTCGGGTTCGGCGTGGCAGCCCCCGGCGGCGGGGGCGTGCCCGGGGTGACGATGGGCTGAACCGGCGAAGGGGCGACGCTGGGCAGGGTCGAAGGCAGGGTCGAAGGCAGTACCGGGGTCGTCGCCGGGCCGAGGAAACGCCGGATCTCCTCGTAGTAGGGGCTCAAATCGCCGGCGGTTCCTGCAGCGGCGGCGCTCAGGTCCACACGCACCTGGGTGCGGGGGCTCTGCCGGGTATCGACAGTGCCCGTGCCCTGCCCGGCGGCCAGGGGATTGAGGTCCTTGTCGAAAGCGGCGGCCACGACGCGATAGTTACCATTGCTGAGGTTGCCGTAGACCAATGATCCGGAGCCGCGGCTGATGATCCCCACCTTGAAGGGTTGACGCTCGACCAGCGTGCCGTCGCGAAAGACGGCGACGGCGACGACGGCCGTGCCGTCGGGAATCGCCTGGACCCGCAGCGGCCATTGGACTTTCATGCTGAGCTCTCCGCCCGTGTCGGCAGTCGGGATGACCTGACAGCCGATGGCCAGAGCCGCAATAAAGCCCAACAAGTGACGGCGTCCGAGCATGTCCCCTCCCCGATCCAGCGCAGCAATCGCTGGAAGACTGATTTCATGGTAGGCCGCCAACCAGCCGGGAGCAAGCGGGCTCCATCACAGTACGCGGAAGATTCGGTGTCCCGAACGGCCCACTGCACGCCTGCAAACCGCTCGTCGGGGGCCGTGTCGCCATCCTGCGGCTACCGTGTCAGCCAGCCCCACGGCCGGCCCCACACGCCGACGAGTCCGCCACATGGGCGGACTCGTCGTGTTCTCCGCAAGCGGAAACCAGGTGGGACCGTGTTTCAGGACGCTGAATTAACCGACGGACCCACCGGCGGCACGATCCGCACTCGCCGAGGCAGCCGGCGATGCCGGGGTGGCCGGCGAGGCGCCCGTGGCAGGAGACGTGGCGGGTGCCGGGGACGGGGAGGTATTCAGCAGCGGGTTGCCGGCGGTGCCGCCGACGGTGACCTGGGTGGGCCCTGCCGACTGGGTGGGCGTCGGCGTACTGAACGACAGCGTCTGGCAGCCGGCAGCGGTGGTGGCCACGATGATCATGGCGGTAAGAACAATGCGACGGATCATGAGGTCCTCCAAAAACGGCCAGTGCCGGCCCACGTCAGTCGGCAGTCGGCAAATTTGGCAAAATGTGCGTGGTATTGTCAACCGCAAGGCAACCGCTTGTCAACGTCGCCCAAGGCATGACCGACACCCTCAAATCAGCCCGACGACACACTTTGGGCCTGACGGCCCCGGATAACGCTCCGCAAAAAAACGGTCCAGGGCGGCGGCGCTCGCCGTGATCGCCTGCAGCCGCCGTCCGGACCGCATGGCGATGGCCTGCAGGGCGGCGAGATCCGCCGGATTTTCCATGGCCACATAAAGGATGCGCCCTGCCCCGGGTCCCCAATTGCCCGCCACCGTCACGTGGGTGGGCAGCCACCCGACGTTCGGCTGTTCGGTCTCGTGCAACGGCAGCCACCGATGCCGGTCGCAAAAGGCCAGGGGAAACCGGCGCAGGAGCGACACCGGCGGGCCGATCCGGCAGAGGTCGAAGTAATCCAGAACCCCGGCGGCGGGGGGTCTGACCGGCCCGTCGCCCAGTTCGAGGTAATGGAGATCCACCTGTGCGCCGCCTCTGGAAAAACTTTCAGCTTCATCGTCGGATCGCGCAAGCTCAGTCGGCGCGCCGCCTCCGGCCGGATCGTAGCATGTGCGGCCGCCTGACGACCGATTGTCAGGGCGCGCAGCCGCTGTTAGGATAAGCAAAATTTTACGTTTCGTAAACCAGTTATCGCGCCTCCGGATCGGGCTCCCATGCGTATCGACAAGTGGCTTAAACAAAGCCGGATCATCAAGCGGCGGACGGTGGCCCAGGGCTACTGCGAGGCCGGTCGGGTGAGCCTGAACGGACGGGTGGCCAAACCGGCGACGGCCCTGAAGGTCGGCGACCGGTTGGTGATCCGTTTCAGTCGCAAGGAAGTCGAAGCCGACGTGTTGATCGTGCCTGCGGGCAACATCAGCGCCCAGGCGGCGGCGACCTTGTACCGCATTGTCGCGGACCACCCGCGTCAGCCCTTGGCGCTGCTGGAGTCCGAAACGGAAGCCGGCGGCGATGGCACAGAAGGTGAGGAATCCGATGCAGACTTATATTGAAGCAATTTGGGGCCGGGAGATCCTGGATTCCCGCGGCAATCCGACCGTCGAGGCCGAGGTCATCCTGGCCAGCGGCGCTCACGGGCAGGCCGCCGTCCCTTCCGGGGCCAGCACCGGCGCCCACGAGGCCGTCGAATTGCGTGACGGCGACCCCAAACGGTACCTGGGCAAAGGTGTGCGTTCTGCCGTCGAGCATATCAACGAAACGATCGCCGGCGAACTGGTCGGCTATGACGCCGTGGATCAGGCCGAAGTCGACGCCCGCCTGATCGAGCTGGACGGGACGCCGAACAAGGCCCACCTCGGCGCCAACGCAATGCTCGCCGTCTCCCTGGCCACGGCCCGGGCAGGGGCCAACGGGCTCGGCCTGCCGCTCTACCAGTACCTCGGCGGCCAACGGGCCAACGTACTGCCCATGCCGCTGATGAACGTCATCAACGGCGGGGCCCATGCCGACAACGGTCTGGACATCCAGGAGTTCATGATCGTCCCCGTCAGCGGCGGCAAGTTCCACGAAGCGCTGCGCCAGGGCGTCGAGGTCTTCCACCACCTCAAGCATGTGCTCAAGGCCCGGGGCATGGTCACCGCCGTCGGCGACGAGGGCGGCTTTGCCCCCCGATTGGCCAATAACGAAGCGGCACTGATCCTGATCACCGAGGCCGTGGCCGCGGCCGGCTACAAACTGGGCGAGGACATCTGCCTGGCCTTGGACGTGGCGGCGACCGAGTTCTACAAGGGCGCCAAGTACCGCTTCGAGGGCCAAGCCCTGACGAGTGCCGAAATGGTCGCCTATCTCAGCGACCTGTCCGCCCGGTATCCGATCGTCAGCATCGAGGACGGGCTGGCCGAGGACGACTGGGAGGGCTGGACGGCCCTGACCAAGGCCATCGGCAACCGTGTACAGATCGTCGGTGACGACCTGTACGTAACGAACCGCGACCGCCTGCAGATGGGGATCGACCGCAAAGCGGGCAACGCCATCCTCGTCAAGGTGAACCAGATCGGCACGCTGACGGAGACCCTGGACACGATCGCCCTGGCCCAGCGCCACGGGTTCGGCGTCATCCTCTCCCACCGGTCGGGCGAGACGGAGGA
Organism: Candidatus Sericytochromatia bacterium; assembly: GCA_014377495.1. Classification (GTDB taxonomy): domain Bacteria; phylum Cyanobacteriota; class Sericytochromatia; order JACMPN01; family JACMPN01; genus JACMPN01. The sequence goes on along the minus strand of JACMPN010000650.1, from coordinate 1,821 downwards.
TTCCTTCATCGCCGACCTGGCTGTGGCCGTCAATGCCGGTCAGATCAAGACCGGATCAGCCTCCCGGTCGGACCGGATCGCCAAATACAACCAGTTGTTGCGCATCGAAGAGGAACTGGCGGATCGGGCCGTCTTCCTCGGACTGCAGGCGATGCGCGGTCCGGGCGGTCACTGATGCCGCAGGCCCCCGACGCCGCCGAGGACACGGCCAGCCGGCCACAGGTCTTGGACAGTCGGCCGGCGGCTAATCAAGCTGTAGACCTTCCCCGGGGCCACCGTTCTCGATCCCTGCTGCGGCTCTGGCAGCACCGGCGTGGCGGCCAAACTGCTCGACCGGCGCTTTGTCGGCTATGACATCGATGGGGGCTATCTGGCCCTGGCCCGCATCCGCATCGCCGCCACGCCCCAGTCATGGCCTAGGGCGCACACGACATACTCGGCGGCCCTACCCGGCTGAAAGCCACTGCCACGCATCCCACCCGCTGTTGCGGCGATGCGCGCTGGCTGTGTTAGCCTGAACGAGACGGCTGCAGAGCCACCCGCCGGATGCCGGTAGGGCCGAAGACTTTTGAGGAAGTGAACGATGTTTGGCATTGGCGCACCGGAACTGGTGCTGATCCTGATCATTGCCCTGGTAATTTTTGGCCCCAGCAAGCTACCCCAGATCGGAGCGTCGCTTGGAAAAGGAATCCGGGACTTCAAGGCGGCCATGCAAGAAATCGAAAACCCGCCCGTCCCTGTCGTTACCCCCCGACTCGCAGCCACCCAGCCAACCAGCGCCCCCACCCAGGCGGCCCCGACCCCGCAGGTTTAACCGGCTCGCCGCGGCGCTGGCCCTCGGGCTGTCGCTCTGTGCCCTGCCGGCGGCACTCGCAGCACCCGTCACCCGGTTTTACCAGACTTACGGGGAACGTCCCGGTGAGCTGCTGGACCGATCGGCCTGGGAGATGCAGACCCCGTTTCTGCGGATGGCGGCCATGCCCTTCGCCGTCCCGGACGATCTCCGCCCGCCGGCTGAACCGATTTTGCCGTCCGGTTCCCCCTTTGTCATTGATCCGGCCCTGTCCGCCGCCGACCAGCAGACTCTGCGCCAGATCAGCGAAGGGCTGCGGCTGAGCCTGACGGGACGCCGGCTCTATGCCTTTGTCGAAAGCACTTTTGCCGCCCGACTGGACCTGCAGCGCCAAGTCCAGCTGACCCTGGCGCCACTCGGCAAAGAGGGCAACCGGGCGATCACGAGCGGCCGGCCCCCCACCTACCTCGTCACCCTGAACCGGGAACTGGTCGGGCCGTTCGGCTGGCAGGCGATGGTCCCGAAACTGGCCCATGAGCTGGTCCACATCCGCGATTACGACGGCGGGGCGACCCGGGCCGTGGCCATCGAGGTGTCCGGCCACGCCGCCGATGCCGCCGTCGCCTATGAATCGAACATGGCCACCAACGGCAGACCGACAGGACCGTTCAGCGCCCTGACCTCACTGCGCGCCGTCTATGAACGGCATTACGTCGCCTTCCGCCAACGGCCGTCCCGGGCCCTGTATCAGACCTATTGGCGAGAACTGTTCACCCTCGTCGCCTATGCCCGGACCTACCGCAACATCTACCTCGACGCCAGCGGCGAAACCATCTGGAATTCCCCTGCGGGAGCACCCACCGATGCGACTTACGTGCCTTATGATCCCAGTTTCCGTTTCCAGTAACCGGGGGGTTCGCCTTTGCGGGCTGCTCCTCCTGCTGGCCACCGCCTGCCAAGGGCCAACTCCGGCGAGCCCGGCCCCCACCGCGACGGCCCCTGTGCCGACGGCTGCACCGGCCACCGGC
>JACMPN010000649.1 GCA_014377495.1 Candidatus Sericytochromatia bacterium | reverse complement strand
GTTGCGGACTTCGATCTTACCGGCCTTGAACTCCTTGATGCCGCGAGCGAGTTGCTCGGCGGGCAGCACGGTGCCGGTCTTCAGGTTGGGCATCAGGCCGCGAGGACCGAGGACCTTACCGAGACGGGCCAGGGCGGGCATGACGTCAGGAGTTGCCAACAAAACGTCGAACTCCATCCAGCCACCCTGGATCTTGGCGATGATGTCATCAAACCCGGCGAAATCAGCGCCAGCTTCGATGGCCGATTTCTCGACCTCACCCTTGGCGACGACAGCGATGCGAACATCCTTGCCGGTGCCGCCGGGCAGACTGGTGGTGGTGCGGATCTGCTGGTCCGCATGCTTGGGGTTGATGCCCAGGCGGAACGCAATTTCCACGGTCTGGTCGAACTTGGGCGCCGGCAGCGTCTTCAACTTGGCGATGGCTTCACTGGGCAAATAGGTTTTGCCCTGTTCCAACAGCTCGTTGATCGACTTCTGGCGCTTTGAAAGCTTAGCCATGTCTATCTCCTTAGTGACAGCGAGTACAAACGCCGGGGTTGCCGGCTCCTCTGATTTGGGGTCCCGAAGGGCCCCGACGGGGAACGCATTTCACCGCATCCCCAACCGACCTCTAGTCGACGATATCGACGCCCATCGAACGGGCCGTGCCTTTGATCATCTGCATCGCCGCTTCGAGGCTGGTGGCGTTGAGGTCCACCATCTTCATTTCAGCGATTTCCTTGACCTTGGCGATCGACAGCGTGCCGACCTTGGCCGTGTTCGGCGTGGCCGAACCCTTCTCGATCCCGACAGCCTTGGTGATCAACACCGCAGCGGGAGGGGTCTTGAGGACGAAAGTGAAACTCCGGTCCTCATAAACGGTGATCTCGACCGGGATGATGGTCCCGACTTTGTCCGCCGTTTGGGCATTGTAGTCTTTGCAGAAACCCATGATATTGACGCCGTGCTGACCGAGCGCAGGCCCGATCGGGGGCGCCGGATTCGCCTTACCAGCGGGAATCTGCAACTTGATGACGGTGACGACCTTTTTTGCCATGTCGCTTCCTTAACCGATTCACCGGTTGCTTCTTCTCTAACGATTAACCGAGGATTAAGCCTAGCACGCGCTCTGACGCACCGACAAGGGCTTTTCAGCCGGACGACCACGCGCCCGCCCGCTCCAGCCCTGTACCGGACTCCCGTCCGGCGGGCTCAAACCGCCGGCTCAGGGCGCCTCCGGCCAGGTCTCGCTGCGGGGCAGGGTGAAGGCAAAGGTGGCCCCGTGACCGGGCTCGCTGCCCGCCAGCAGAATGCCGCCCTGCAGCTCCGCCAACCGCCGGATCAGGTAGAAACCGAGCCCGGTGCCCCGCTCCCGCAGCGCGGTCGGCGCTGCGGTGGAACTCGGTGAAGAGCCGGGGCCGGAACGGTAGATGGCCCTGATCGATGCGCGACACGCTGAGCAGGTCACGGGCGATAGGCCTCAGCCGGAGGACTTGAAGGTCAGCCGGTACAGCCGGAGCAGGCGCAGCAACAGGACCGCCAGGGCCAGCCGGGTACAAGAGTGCAGCATCAGGTCGGCAGCGGGCTCCGGTGTCTGGAGCGTTCGCATGGAAGCGATGCCAAAGCCGACCACCACCAAGGCGATAGCGACCTGGATCCAGCGCAAGGAGCGCCAGTGCCGCGTCGCAGCGCTGAGGCGCAACACAGTGGCAATCCCCCACCTGGCATCGATGCAGAGCCCCATCACTGCCGGCTGAACCACCAGCGGGATCGTCCGCCAGGCCACAGCGCTCATCACGCCAGCGCCCTCAATGGCCACGGGTGTGCCTCATGCGCGCTATCCCGCTCACGATGCGCCGGGCAGAACCTATCTGCTCAGGTCGCCCGCAGACCACGGCCGAGCGGTCGCAGGGCCTCAGGCGCGTGGGCGGCGCCTGAATGGGGAAAAAGCCGGGCCCCTGACGGGGTCCGGCTTTGTGGAACGGGCTGGTCGCTAGACCTTGGTGACTTGGGCGAACTCGAGCTCGACCGGGGTCGGCCGGCCAAAAATCGAGACGGAGACCTTGAGCTTGCCGCGCTCGGGACTGATCTCCAAAATCTCCCCGGAAAAGTCGGCGAACGGGCCGCTGATGACCTTGACGTGCTCGCCGATCTTGAGGTCGATCTGCACCCGGGTCTTACCGGAGGTGCTGCGCCGCAAGATCTTGCGCACCTCCCGCTCGGCCAGAGCGACCGGCTTGGCACCGGCGCCGACGAAGCTCGTCACGCCAGGGGTGTTGCGCACCACGTGCCAGGAATCGTCGCCGAGGATCATCTCGACCAGCACGTAGCCGGGGAAGATTTTCCGGGCCTTTTCGACCCGCTTGCCGTCTTTGATCTCGATGACTTTTTCTTCGGGAACCTCAATCTGAAAGATGAGGTTCTCCATGTTCATCGTCTCGAGACGGCGCAACAGGTTCTCTTTGACCTTGTTTTCGTGGCCGGAGTACGTATGAACCACGTACCATTTCTTGGTTTTGGTCGAGGCGACGATAGCCAACGCTTTTCTCCTGTGATTAGGTCGAGAACAGTAGGTTCGTCACGTAGGTCAAGATCCAGTCGAATGTCGTCACCGTCGCCGTGACGATGGCCACAGTGATCAACACGACTGCCGTCTCGATGCCGGCTTGGCGCCGGGACGGCCATTGAACCTTCTTCAGCTCCGCCACGGTGTCCCGGGCAAAGAGCTGTGCCGCGGCCAGGCTACCCTTGGCGGCATCCAGGCGTTCGGTCAGACCGGTGTCCGTATCTTTCAGATCCCGTTTTGGGTGATCCACGGCTTCATCACGCTCCAGACGCGCAGTATTGGACGATTTCTTTGCCACCAGGAACCTAACTGTCTGCTACCGAAAAAATAGTGGCGCGCCCTGAAGGACTTGAACCCTCGACATTCGGTTTTGGAGACCGACGTTCTACCAACTGAACTAAGGACGCACAGTCTTAATCTAACACGCCGTGTATCCAGCGGCAACGGACGATAGCCGCCCCCGGCGCCCCGTCGGCGTCGCGACCGCCTCGCACCGACCCGCCCGTCGGCCTGTAGTCGGCTCGGCCACCCACGGCGATCACCGGCATCGCACCCTGTTCAATTTGGCCGAACTATCGCCCCAGGACCTGTCGGAGCCCCCCGCCGCACCGCGAGTTATCAGCGGGCGGGGCCCTAATCGAACGCCGCCGCGGCATCCGTCCGGCCGCGGCGCACGACGGTCGCCCTCAGTGTTCCGATGTCTCACCGCTGAAGGCGGCATCCATCAGGTTGCCCGGCAGGCCGGACACGGATGCCGCGGGCGCCTGACCACACCGGCAGGCTTCCGCAGACGTGGCGCCACCGGCCCCACCCGCGTCGCGCCGGCTCATCGGCGGCCCCGTGACTGCCGGTGCGCCGGGCCCTTCAGGGGCGGACTCCTGCCGACCGGAAAAGATGGTCCCCTGTTCGTCCTTGATCACCAGGGCCACCACATAGGGCAATGTGGATGATACGTGTAGCACGCCGGAGATCGTGGCACCCTGAGGCAGATCGGCCCCGAACATCACCCGATCCCCCTCGACATGGGTCTCTGCCGACCACCGCTGACCGTCGGACGTCACCAGGGCCAGTTTGCCGTCCGGCGACACCTGGATCTTCAGGTTGTCGAGGTCGGGAATGCCCAACGGCACCGCACCACGGGTCCCCGGCGGCCCGATCAGACTCGCCGGGGCTGTGGCCCTCAGCACGACGGGCTGATCCTGACGACCCGATACCGCCTGCCCGCTGTCTGCCCCCATCGCCGGTCCGCCAGGGACGGTAACGGCCTGTGTGGCAAACGACGTCCCGCATCCGGACATGATGCAACCCAATGTCAGCGCCAAAAGCACTCGGCCCATCCGTCGCCCCTTTACCCCACCCGCGTCCCGTCCCGCCGCAAACCGGCACACGACGCCCGTGCACCGGCACAGACTGGGCGAGGTGAGGCGTCCCCTCCATGGCTGAGATGTGCACCGGTGACCACAAAGGCGGTCAAGCCCGAGCCCGTCGTCGCCGCGAGACCGATTCCGGCTTTGCCAGTGGTCCGCGGTGACCAGCGCAACGTCAAAGCCGCTCGGCAGGGGCAATCCCCACAGAGCGGCTTTGACGTTTGAGATGGTGTGTCGATCAGCCCTTGCAGCCGCAGGAACCACTGCCGCAGCCACCACCACCGGCGGCTTTTTCCTTGCCGCGGTCGAGAAACGCTTGCAGGTCGGCAGCCGAAACATCGGGAGCCTCCGTGAACAGCGGTCCGCCGGACAGGACGGGTTCCTTGCCGGAGCAGTCAAAGCACTGACACATCGCCCGCAAATTGTCGAAGGTGTAGATGCCGGCCTTGTGGCCGTCGTTCCAGGTCAGGGCCACGCCATAGCGTCCGACGGGCGTGACGGCCATCGGGTAGACGTTGGGATCGATCTGATCCTCGAGGACCAGCCGTTTGCCGGTCCACTCGTGTTTGCAGTAGGCACAGGAGCACTGGGCCCGCAGGTAGCGGAAGGGGTATATGCCCGTGTGGCCGTCATTCCACTGCACGGAGACGGCGCCATTCGCGGCCAGGTCAATTTTCGTCGCTGCCAGATAGGCCATGTCGTTTCCTTTTCGCCAGGACCCGTGTCGCCTGACGCCGCACGTTTGGCAGTTGCGTCCGTCGTCGTCGCCCCTGCCTGCATGTCAGTGTACCTGGATGCGGGTACAGGAGGTGGATCATGAACGAGGGCAAGCCCCGGCAGGGGTTCAGCGGTTCCCAGGCCAATCCGATCGGATGCGACCCGTCAGCACTCAAACCCGTGATCCAGGCCCTCAATGAGGCCCTGGCCAGCCATTTCACCCTCTACCATCAGTATCTGAAGCACCACTGGCTGGTCCGTGGCCCCCAATGGCGGGAACTGCACGCCCTACTGGCCGACTACTACGGACAGGCTCAGCTGTATGGCGACGATCTCGCCGAACGCATCGTCATGCTGGGCGGGATGCCGGAGTTTCATCCGGGACGCCACGTCGAGATGAGTGCGTTCCCCTTTGAGACCGATCCCGTCATCCCGGTGCGGACGATGCTCTCCAACGACCGGACGGCCGAAATGCTCGTCTGTCAGCAGTTGCGGCGCAGCGTCCAGACGGCCCTGCGCGTGCACGACTACGGGACGGAGCACATGCTCAAGAACATCCTCCGCCACGCCGAACAACGGGCCGATGACCTCGACCACCTGCTCGCTGACGAGAGTCTGGAGGCCCGCAACCCGGTGCCGCGGGCGGCATAAGGCCGCAGTGACCCTGCCGCCGGCAGCCGTCAGCCGAGCAAATGCCGGGCCACGGGGGACCGTTGCCGCAGGCGGGTGACGGCGGTCTGCATGGCCGCAGCCAACTCGTCGATCAGCCCGTCTGCCACCCCGAAGGGCAGCCCGATGGTGACGGTGCCGAATTTGTGGGCCGGCGACAAACGCAGCGCCTCAATCCCCAGTGGCAGTGGCTGGGCCCGCTCGCACAAGGCTGTCGGGACCAGGCGAAAACCCGCCAGGCCGAGCCAATCGGCCAAGGCCCCGGCATGAATGCCCTCGAAGGCCCAGGCGGCCAGATGCGGGGCCCGCCCGGCACCGGGCGGGCCGAGCCTGATGACTCCGGGGATCAGCCGCATCACCGTCTGCTCCAGCCGGTCCCGCGAGCGGGTCAGGGCGGCGATGGCGTCCGGGAAGCGGGCCCCGGCCAGGTCGGCCGCGACCCCCATGCCCGCCAAGGCGGCTCCGTGGACGGACTCGTAGCGGCGGGCCTCCTGGCGGACGAAACCACCCAGATCCGTGTCACCCCGGACGTACAGGCCACCGACCCGCTCCGGCCCGCCGATGGACGGACCGGAAAAGGTCATCAGGTCGACGGCCATATCGGTGAGGTCCAACGCCAGATAGCCCAGGCCGGCGGCGGCGTTCGTGTGGAAAAACGTCCCGCGGCGGCGCACTTCGGCCCCCAGCTCGGCGATGGGCGCCACGGCACCCGTATCGGGCGAGACCCAGCCGACACTGACCAACAGGGTGTCCGGGCCGATCGCCGCCATCATCCCGGCCGTATCCAGCTGGCCGCGGTCGTCCAGTGCGGCCACCGTCACCCGCAACCCCAGCCGTCGCTGGGATTCGACGAACTGGAGCCAGGTGGGGTGTTCAGTCGGCCCGATGATCACGTGTTTGCGTTCCGGATAGCCCTGGGCCAGGGCCATCAGGGTCAGCTGGAAGCTGCCCCGCAGCCCACCCATGAAGCTCACTTCCGACGCCGCGGCACCCATCAGCCGGGCGACGGCCTGACGGCCCGCCTCCGG
>JACMPN010000648.1 GCA_014377495.1 Candidatus Sericytochromatia bacterium | reverse complement strand
CTCGCCCAGGCCCACTGTTCCCCCCCCCCTCCCACCCCTCACACCCCCCCCCCCCCCCCCACTCCCCCCCCCCCCCCCCCCCCCAACCCCGCCTACTCGCCGAGGTGGTTGTGGAGGGCCTTGAGCGTCCGGCTGGTTTCGAGGCGCAGGAGGCCCCAGTCGCAGTCCCTGTCGACTTCGACGGCCAGGATGACCCGGGGGGTGACGGCGAGGATCGTCTTGTTGCCCATCTTGTGCTCCACGAGGATCTGCTCGATCTTGTGGGCCTGCTCCTCGACCTGCAGGTGCTGCTCAAAGTCGGTGACCGTCAGGGCGAAAATGCTGGCCATCTCGGCCGAGACCGTGGCGGACTCTTCAGTGGACGAGGACTCGGCGATCATCTTGCCCTGGCGATCCACCAACAGGGCGGAGCGGGCGGACGGCAGGCGAACGACGTTGTGCATCAGCTCCTGGATGCTCTTCATGTTGCGTGGCTTGCCACCGGGCCGCTCACCGTCCAGCGGCGAGACCAGCATCCGGTCCAGCATGCTGGTCATCACCTTGTGGGCGGCGAAGAAGTTCATGCCGCTCCAGAGGACGATCTCCCGCAGCGGCCGTTTGCCGTCCACGAGGTCGAGCAGCTTTTTCTCCTGGGGCGTCAGGGTCTCGGGCTCGGGATTGGGGCCCCGCTTCAGGATGGCCCGGGCAGAACCGACCTTTTGGCGGATCGTGCCCCATTCGGCCCCGCACTGCTCGACTTCGGCGAGCCAGTCGTACTGCATCGGCAGGAACTCCGGATGGACGAAACGCAGGGGCGTCGCCTCCGACCCTTCCCGCACTTCGTAGCCGGCCCGGTCCCACTCCAGGATCTGATAGATCGTGTCGGCCGTCTGGAAGGCCCGGATGTAGGTGATCACCGCCGGCTTGACGAGGTTGCGGCTGACGATGATGTCCTCGAACGCCCCACCGCCGTCCTGCCGCAGCTCCATCAGGATCTCGTCGGGGACCAGCCCGAGCTGGGTCAGGGCCTCGGTCAGGGCCAGCGTGCCGGAGGACTGGGCAAAGACGATCTGCCCGCTCTTGAGCCAGATCGTGCTGCCCATCTGGGGACCCGAGACCTCAAGCGATGCATCCACTCCCTTGCTGGTGCACATCTTTAAAACCTCGGGCAGGGAGCGCCCGGGGAGTGTGGCGGCAAAATGCACGGAGTGGCGACCCTCTTGTGATGTGGCGGCAGCGCCCGAGCAGCGCGGCATGGTTGGTCGGCCGGACGCAGCAGGCCATGGGGGATTGCCCTATTGTAACGACCGGCGGGGGTGGGTCAAGTGCGCACGATCACTGGCCAGCGGCCGCGTCACGCCCCTGATTCCACTGGACCCAGTCCTGCTGGCTCTCTTGGCCCGGCGCGACCTCCGAGACGATGGCTTGACCATCGGCGTCGACGTCGATCCGTTGATTGGTCACGATCGTCAGCCACTCGTCACGGCTAACCGTGTGGGGACCGGCAATGGCATGCATCGGTGGTGAAACTACGGAATAGGGTTTGCCGATTTCGGTCGGCTTGCCAAAGGCGGCCGGTTGGGCCGGTGGCTGGGGCGCCTTTTCCAGTAAGGCCATACTGACCTCGGACGCTTCCTTCGGCTCGGCAGCGATGCCGACACTGCCCTCATAAACGACTGTGGCCGTCTTTTCCTTTTGGACTTCCATACGGAACGTCGTCCCTGTCACGGCGGCCACGGACTGAGTCCCGGCGATGGCGAACTGTCCCCGGTTCTTGGCCACATGGGCCCAGACTTGGCCGGCCCAGGCCTGCAGGAGGGTCTTGTAGGCCCCGGGACCGCCCGCCCGTTCGACCTTGAATTGCAGCCGGGAGTCGGGCGAAAGCCGGACGATGGTCCCGTCGGCAAAGCTCAGCTCGGCCCGGGACTTGGATCCGGTCCTGACCTGATTGCCCAACATCGCCCGGTCACCCAGCTTCATCGGGCGCCATTTGGCATCGGCATTGGCGATCTGGCAGGTGCCCTGCACATAGGTCAGACGGGCGCCACCTGGCGGCGTCGCCCCGGTCGTGAAGCCGGCGATCAGGAGAATAACGGCAAGCGTGCGGCGCATGGGAGCCTCCGAGACTGGACCGACGAATTCGGGCGTACGTCTTTTAAGTAAAACGTGGTCACGCCCGAATGACAAAGGCCGGTCGTTCAGAGGTCCGATCCAACGGGCGGTCAGGGGGATGTTCGGCAAGCCATGGCGTACTTTCCCCCGGTCGATCCTGCATGTGAGGAGAGGCTGTGTCAGTGGGGGTCAGGGCGAGGTGATTTCGGTCCGGGTTCTGCGATCGCGTCCTTGTGGACGCTGAGCAGGTGCCGGGCCGAAATCACCCGTCATGGCCGCTACTGACACAGCCTCTCAGAGGAGGGCGAGGGCGGGGGCGTGTGCAATCCGCTGGCGGAGGGCCGTGACCAGCGTGCGCCAGCGCAGCGGCCAGCGCAGGCCGTCGATCTCCGGGGATTGGCTGACGGTCAGGGCGGGTGTGGCCGGTCCGAAGCAGGACCGCCAGGCCAGCTCGTCCGCTTGGGCTGGGACCAGCAACAGCATGTCCGGTTTGAGAAATCCGGCCAGCGATCGCACGTGGGACCAACTGCCGGCGAGAATCGTGTGGAAACCCTCGGTCGGCAGGGCCTGACTAAGGGCTTTGGCCGTGCATCCGGATCCCAGGATCAGGACCACGGGCATGGGGAGATCGACCGGCAAAGCAACGGCCCGTTCGGAAACGACGGAAACATCCATGGGAGCCTCCCATCAGCGATGATGCAAGCCCTATCCTCCCGGTCGGCACATGGGAGCCGTTTGGTCAGGCCGCCCAAGGCCAAAGGCCGTTTCAGGGCAGATCCGACCGCAAACAGGTCCTTAAGCTGGAAGGACGGGCCGACGAGGGGTTAAGCTGGAACGGCGGCCGGCGGTCAATGACCCGGGACGGCGTCACGGCGGGAGGAACAGCGTGGAGATCTCCAATATCGGTGCCCGCCTCGGCCAACTGGGCAATCCCAGGCTGCCGGACCCGGACTGGTCGGGCAACGTCAAGCAGCGGGGCGACGTCCCGACGCCCGAGCTGGAGCCCTTCAAGGGCCCCCCGGCCCATGATCCGGCAGCGGCCGCCCCCAATGCCGCCCCCGCCCAACCGAGGATCGTTGAGACCCAGCAGACGGTGCGGGATGCCCTGCGGGAGCTGAAGCTGCCCGAAACCGAACAGAACGTGATGATCGCCCAGGCCCTGGCCGAGATGGATCAGCCCGTCAGTGCCCAGACCATGACCCTCGTCCGGGACGCCCTGCGTGGCGTGGCGGCTTCCTCCGCCGATGACGTGGCTGCCGCCGTCGTCCTGCTGATGAACGAACTGCCGGTCACCGGGGCCGGGATCGCCGCCGTCAAGCAACTGATGACCGGCCCGCCCCTGCCGGAACAGATGGCCCGCCTGGACGGACAGATCGGCAAGCTTTTCGGTCAGCTGGATGCCGCCGGACAGCAGTTGGCCAACCTCGGCGCCAATGCCGTCCCCAATGCCACCCTGACGAGTGCCGTGCCCCTGGCTATCCCGCTGAACATCGTGCCGCCCGGCGCCTTTGCCTTTGCCACCGCCAGCTTTGCCAAAGAGGGGATTGACGGGTTTGCCAGCGATGCGGATCTGGCCATCGGCGGCGAGTCCGCCGAAGACGCCGGCGGCGCCCAGGAAACGGGCGGGCCGCCCAAGGCCAAGACTGCCGGCAGTGGTGGGCCGACCGGTCTGCCCGGCTTGGGTGGGCGGCAGGAAAACGCCCAGATCTCCCGGGCCCTCGGCGGGGCCATCGGCAACATGAACGGCGACGAGATGGTCGCCACCGTGGTGGATCCCCGGGAAGCCGGGGTCGAACTCGCTGCAGTGCCGCCGAAGGCCCTGCCGCAAGCGGGCCAACCCGGCGTAGAACAGGATGCCCCGCCGCACGGCCAGCAGACGCCGAACGGGGCAGAGCCGCAAGCCGATGCCAAAAACGCCAGACCGGCCATGCCCGGTGCGGGCAGTGAAGCCGCGCTCCTGAACCGGTTAAACGTCGGCATGGCCACCAGTGTCACGCCGACCGGGCAACCGGATCAGCTGCATTTTCCGGAATCACCGGGGGCCGGTCAGGTCACCGCCCAAGGCCAGACCACTGAGGGGGAAGCCCATGCCCAGGCAGCCTCCGGGCGTTCGGCCGAACATGCCGGAGACCCCCAGGCGCATTCAGGTGACCAGCACGCCCAGATGGCAAGCGGTCAAACCACGGGCCAGACGGGGACTGGCGGGGAGACGGCGACCAATGCCACGACCGGCCGACAGGGCCAGGGCGCCGGCACGAGCCGGCTAATTGTCACCGGACAGGCGGGAGAGGGGCAGGCAACCATGCCGCCCTTGGCTCCAGGCGATGGGGTGACCCCGAAGCTGCAAGTGGCCTGGCAGATCGTCCGGGGAGCCTCGTTGGCGGGCATGGTCAACGAGCCATCCCACCTGCCGCAACAGGTAGCCGCCATGAAAGACCTCTTTCGTGACCTACCGGGTGCATTGCTCAGCCTGGAAAAGGAAATTCGGGAATTTGCCGCCGATCCCCGGCCGGTAGAAGACATTTCCCTTGATGAATTGCAGAGCCTGCTGGCGAAAGCCGTCGGCAAAGAGGTGGTCAAAAAAGGCTTCACCCCGGAAGAAGAAACCCTGATGCGGCAGGTCTTCGAGGACCTGCGCAAATCCTTTACGGCGACTTCGGGCAGCGTGCACGAGATGGTCGGGCAACTGCATGCCCGAGAGCAGCTGACCCAGGCCAGCAATTCCATGGTGCTGCCCCTCTGGCTGCCGGGGTCGCCGCCCCGGTCCGTCGAACTGATGGTCGACTCCGATGCCCAGGATGAGCGCGAGGGCCGGCAGGGCAAATCCCAGACCCGGATGCGCCTGTCGATCGATACCCACAACCTGGGCCGGGTGGCCATCGACCTGACGTCCTACCAGGAAAAGCTGAATATCCAGCTCCAGGTCGGCGATCCCAGGGTCCAAAGCCTCGTGAACGCTGCCTTGGCAAGGCTCGACAAAGCCCTGGCCCGGGGCGGGTTCACCGGCGCCGAGCTGAGTGTGGCCGTGATGGCCGTCGAGCAGCGGGCGAGCATGCTCCTCCCCGAACGCCATTATGCCCGCAGTCTGCGCCGCATTGAGGGCGTGGTCTGAACGGGGTCCCTGACGGCCGATTTGTTGTCAGGACCTGGCTGAGCCCCATAAGGAGCTGTCGCCAGAACCCGCCGCCAAATCGACTCGCCTTGAACCCCGTTTAGACCACGCCCGGTGGCTGATGCCGTTACCGGGCTGAAGTTTTCGGCATGGGCGCCAATCCAGCCAGGGAGTGGCTGAAAACGGCTTGGGTGGTCCGAGTGTTAGGAGACGCCTAACGACAGGT
>JACMPN010000647.1 GCA_014377495.1 Candidatus Sericytochromatia bacterium | reverse complement strand
TCTGCAACAAGTCCTTGTCCAACACATTGAGTCTATGTCGCTCAAGCCAAAACGCTATCCTGAACCAAGCATAACCAAGCTACCCACACGATCCTGTATAGAGCCCAATCCCGGCCGGCTCGTCGGGCATGGGATTTCCCTCGATACGGCTTATCTGGCTTTCGACCGCTCTAGCTATGGCCAGCCCTTGTCTCTGGGCTGCCAAACCTGTTCAATGCAAGCGTCGTCAACGCAGTGAAGGAGCCAGCATGCAGGTCGTCGAAATCGTCGGACGGGGCGGGCCGGCGTGTTTGCAGCTCCGTGAGAAGCCGGACCCCACACCGGGACCGGGCGGCGGGCATGTGGCCGACAAAGCCGCCGGGGTGAACTTCGCCGACATCATGGGCCGCCGCGGGCTTTACCGCGATGCCCCCAAAGGCGACTTCGTCCCCGGCTACGAGGTCAGCGGCATTGTCGATGCCGTGGGACCCGGTGTGACGGCGTTTGCCCCCGGCGACCGGGTGATGGGCATGACGAAGTTTCACGGTTATGCCAGCCGGGTCGTGACGACGGAAAACCACCTGATGGCCATCCCGGAGGGCTGGGATTTCGTCCGGGCGGCGGCGGTGCCGGTCGTCTACCTGACGGCCTACACGGCTCTCATCCGCCAAGCGCGGGTCCAGCGGGGGGACCGGGTCCTCATCCATGCGGCCGCCGGTGGCGTGGGCGTCGCGGCCATCCAGATCGCCCGGCATGCCGGGGCCCGCATCGCCGGGAGCTGCGGCTCACAGGCGAAAGTCGACTTCCTGCGGGAGTTGGGCGTCGAGTGGCCGATCAACTACAACACGGAACCTTTCGACGATTTCGTCCGGCGTGAGTTGGGCGCCGTCGACATCATCCTCGATGCCCAGGGGGGCGACACGACGGCCAGGGGCCTGAAAATCCTCGAAGTCGCCGGCAGACTGGTCCTGTACGGTATCGCCAGTTCGGCCACGGAACGCGGCCGCAACCCGCTGACGCTGCTGAAGACGATTTTTCCGTTACTGAAGGCCAACCCGATCACGCTGATGGCGAAGAACACCGGCGTCTTCGGGCTGAACATGCTGAACACCTGGGACGACAAGCCGGGCCTGAAGATGGGCTTTGCGTGGTTGCAGGCGGCGATGGCCAGTGGCGTGGTCGACCCGGTTATCGATGCCACGTTCCCGCTCGCCAAGGCTGCCGAGGCGCAGGGTCGGCTGGAAAACCGGTCGAACATCGGCAAAGTCGTCCTGACCGTCGATGGCTGAGCGAATGCCCGGGATGGCCAGCGCAGCCGGTGCTCGCCATGGGGCGTAAGTCCAAAGCCACATCCAATCGCCTGCTCCTGCTGATCGGTGTGCCGTTCCTGTTGATCGGGGCGATCGGTACGGGCTCCGCCTTGCGGGATCTGTTCGCCGGCGGGCAGGAACTGTCCCGGACCCTGTTTTCCTGCGGCGTTGCCGCCCTGTTCGGCGGGGTCGGCTTCGGTCTGGTCCGGGGTGCACGGCCTGGCATCAAGTCAACGGCCACGCAGGGATCGCCCCGTCGGTCGGGCAAAGTCGGGCGATCGGCGGAAAAGACCAGGAACGCTGTGGCAGCCGGGCCTATCCGGGCGGATCTGGCCGTCGATGTGGGTGCCGCGTGGCTCATCCCCATCGTCGGGGCGTTCATTTTGCTGTCCTTTGCCGGCGGCAATCTCCGCACGCTGCTGCGGGCAGTGGCGGCCGGCGAACCGGCTGCCATCATTGGCGTCGGGTTGCTGCTTTTGCTTTGTGTGCCTGCCGTGTGCCGGTCCCTGATGGCGGCCCGATTCGGCCCGGCCACGCTGGACCTGCAGGGGACCCAACTCGTCCCCGGTGAACTGTTACAGGGCACGGTGATCATCGGTCGTGCGATGGCGCCCACCGGTCCCGCAACGGTGCGGGTGCTGGCTCTGCAACGTGTTCAGACCACCAGCCACGATGTGCTCACGACCGATACCACGACCGTGATGGAATTGAGTGGTCAGGTCCCAGTGGCGGGGATCATCCGTACGGCGCAGCAGACGCGCATTCCCTTTTCAGTGGTCATCCCGACCGATGCGCCGGTGACGGTCGATCGCGGGCGTCTGGAATGGGAGTTGGTCGTCCACGTCCCGGTGACCGGGATCGATTTCGAGCAGGACTTCCCCATCTCCCATCAGGGTCTTGACGCTTAGCCCGCCAACTCGGGGCCTTGCTGTCCGGCCTGTCCGTCACGCCGACGCCCAACGGTGCGCCGCTGCTGGGGGTGACGTTGGGCGATGCGCCCAATCTCACTCCTCACCAGATGTCTCGCCTTCCGACGGGCGTATACCGTGTGCGTGACGGCTCGCCTTTTGAAGGAGGACTCCCCATGGGTACCAAGGGAATCGCCATTTTGGTTGGTCTGGGCATTTTGGCAGGTTGCGGCGTCACCACGCCCGTGGTGCCGACCGGCCCGCCGGCGGGACAGTCCGCCTCCACCCTCACCGTCCAGCACTGGGGCGCCAAGCGTGACGTCATGTCCCACGTGGGTCTCAATGCCGATCAGAAGAAAGCCATCCGGGCCATCGTCGCCAAGTACAAAAAGGCCAAGTGTGCGGAAAGCGAGGCCACAGGGGCGATCCAGCAGGCGATGCTGACGCCGGAAGTCGACCGTGACCACCTGTCTGCCGCCATCGCCGACAAGGTCGCCGACCGCAGTGAGAAGATCAACGCCAAGGTGGCCATGCTCACCGAAATCCGTGACGTCCTGACGCCCGAGCAACGGAGCAAGATCGCCGAGGGCAAAGGCAAAAAGCAGAGCATGCACGATGGCCGCCGCCATCACGGCAAACAGCACATGGCGAAGCTGATCAAGGAACTCAACCTGACGGAAACCCAGCAAAAAGCCTTCAACGACGTGCGTGATGCCTTCAAGGCCAACAAAGACTCCTATCGGGCCGCCAAAGCTGCCAAACGCAAGGCCATCGGCGAGTTTATGGTGTCGGGTGACGCCGCTGCCCTGAAGGCTGCCATGATGGCGATCCCCATGAACGTGCCGGTCGCCGAAATGGTCAACGCCGCTGCCTCACTCGATCTGTCACAGCGGCAGAAATTCGTCGATCACATGGAAGCCCAGCGGGCCAAGACGTGTAAGCCCATGGACAAGCCCAAAGGGGAAGCCATGGCGGAGCGGGGTGATGACTCACTGATGGCGCCCGACAGTCGCCCGGCGTTGGTACCGCAGCAGCAACCGACCATGAATCTTTCCGCCGACATGAACGAGAACCGTTCCACCCAGATGGACTCGGACGGCGACCAATCCGCCCAAGGGGATGACGCTGACCAATCCGCCCAAGGCAACGATGAGGAGGACACGGACGATTAAGCGCATTTAGCCGCAAAGGCCCGGTCCCATCTTGTGGGGCCGGGCCCATTTCGGTCTGGGTGTGCCGGTGACGATTAGCCCTTCAGGGGCCGCAGGACGTTGATCCGGCCATGGCCGAACCTGGGCTTGTCTTTGACATCGGTCGCACCGACAGCCATGGCACCGGGCAATGCTGCCGGATAGTCCTTGATCTGGGCCCCGTCATTGCCCATGGCGCAGACGATCCGCACGTCCATCGACTGCACGTAAAAGTGCGGCGGAGTCGGGATTGTTATCGGCGAGAATGACGCGCTGCAGGTCGACCTTGGCCCGGTTGCCGGCAATCACCAGCGTGTCATTGAAGGCAAAGGACAGCACCGATGGAACGAGGCCCGTCGCCCCGCCTGCCTGCTTGCCTCCCATTCACGGACCCCATAGGGTGGAGCGGATTCACCCTATAAGGCGACAATGGTCACGATCGCAGGCGGCGTTGATCGGCGCCCCGTGATGATGTCCGCCACAGGATGGCGGGAGAGATGTGTAGGGGAGGTCCCATGAAATGG
>JACMPN010000646.1 GCA_014377495.1 Candidatus Sericytochromatia bacterium | reverse complement strand
GAGGTCCCGTCCGAAGTCAGGACCACCTCGCCGAGCGGACTGGTCATGATCGTGTGGCAGGTCATCCGGTTCCTTCCTGAGTATGTTTGGGCAGGATATCGCCCTGTCTCCGGCGCAACAACAAGGCCCCTGCGGCGATGGTGCCGGGGGCCTTGTCTGTGCGTGCTGTCTGCCACCTCATGTCCGGGTGTCGGGTTACCGGAAGATGAGGTAGGCGATCACCAGGACGATCGTGGGGACGCCGAGCAACCAGCCAATTAAGTATTTACCCATGGTGAGTCTCCTTGGTAAGTCCCTACATGCTGAGCTAGGAACCGTATTGATGATAGCGTAGGGCTGGCTGTCGCTGCTTTCCGACGGACAGGCAGCGTTGTTCAGACCAACAGGGCGGACATGCCGCCGGCATGTTCCTGAAAGACCGTATGGACCAGACTGGGCGTCACCGTCGTCCCCGTCAGGTCGGCGGCGACGAGCACTCCCCCCTGCTCCAGGGCATCGCCATAAAATCGGGACTCCGGCTCGGCGTAACCGAGGGCGAGCAAGGCGCCGCCGATCAGGCCCGACGTCGCCCCCACGGCAGCCCCCGCCGCCGCACTGGCGCCGAAAGCGCTGAAAGATGCCGCCCAGGCGCCGGCGGCGATGAACGGCCCGACCCCGGGAATGAAGGCAGCCGCCAGTCCGAACAGTCCGCCGAGGCTCGCCCCCGCCAGAAGCCCCTTGCCGGCAAGCGCCGCATCCGACTCGGCGACGACGACGTCTTCAGGGTCCCGTTGACGGGTGACGATGGACAGCTGGCTGTCCGGGATGCCCAGCTTCCGGAGGCCTGCCACGACCCGTCCGGCTGCCATGCGGCTGGCGAAGACGGCTGAGAGGTGGTTTTCCATGGGGAGTCTGCTTTCGTTGCCAAGATGACCTATCGAAAAATCCCCGCCGGCCGCAGTCGGTATGGGAATGGACAGCACCTGTTGTTTTGGGTGGCGTGGCTGCGGGTCTGTTTGCAAAACGTAATTAACTTCCACGAAGTTACTATAACACCCCGATCCTGTTGGTCAAGCATTCCGACGGCGATTAGGAGCCGGCCGGGCGTCACGCCGGGCACCGCAATGATGGCGTGTCCACTCCAGCACCTTCAGCCGGAGGGCCTGCCGATGTTCGTGTCGCAACGGCGGCATAACTGTGTATATTTATATATGTAACAATGTTGCGAAGGTGTGGTGGTAGTGGATTGCCGGGTCACCCGTCGCACCTTCCGGAACGACGCTCGGGTATCACTCGCTGCAGGGCAATGAAGCAAGGACGGTCGACCATGACGGGGGCAATCGCCACACTGGAAACTGAGCATGGCGCCGTGCGGATGCAGGCCGTCACGGAGGGGAGCTTTTCGCTGTACGTCGCCCAATATGAGGGGGCGTCGCCCACCGAGACCACGGTCCTCTTGAATCGGGACCAGGCTCTGGAGATCCTGGAGGCCATGAAGGAACTGGTCACCGGGCCGATGCCGGCCGACGGCCAATAACTGACCCAGACAAAGCGCCGGTCGCACGTCACCCCGCCCGGTGAAACGGGTCTGCCGGGATAGCGGCGGCCCAACCTTACCGGGCGTTGATGTCGTCGCCGCTGCCGTCGCTGTCCTCGTCCTCGAAGAAACCCTCGACTTCGGCGACGATGGCGGGTACACCCTTGCCCACCACCCCGAAGAAGACCACCCGTGTCACTTCGAAGACGCTCTCGGCATTGCCGTCTTCGACGACGAGATAGCTGCCGACCACAGGAACAGCGCCAACGGTGACCGTTTTCGTCCATTCGGTGTCATAGGCATCGCTGCCCCGTTGTTGCCGCATCGCATGCAGTTGGATGTTCATCGCCGCTCCTGGTTCCATGTTGGCTGGTTGTGAGGCTTTGAATCATGCCACACCCGCCAGGCAACGAGTCTGCCGGCCGGGATCGGTGACGCGATCGAGACCGGCTTTTCAACGACCTCCAGCCCGCCGAGGCCCTGCGTTTCAGCCAGGAGCGGTCAGCCTGTCCCGCAGGACCGCCAAAAACGTGTCCGGTTCCTCCCAGTGGGCGCAGTGGGCCGATTGTTCGAACCAGACGGCCCGTTTGACGGGTGCCTGCAACGTTTGCAGATAGGCATCGGCCAGGACACTGGGCGTTACCCAGTCATGGCGACCCAGGCAAAAAGTCACCGGCACCGCCACGGCGGGAATGTCCGTCGGCAGGTCGACGGCCATCACCTCGTCCCAGAGGGCGGCCATCGACGAGGCCCCGCCGTGGCGGTAGCGCCACCGGTCCCAGAGGGTGTATTCGCCGGCGATGGCCAGGCGGCTCATCCGGCGGGTTTGCGGTGGCGGGTGGTGGATCGCCGGGACGAAGGCCGAGACCCATTTGCCCTGCAGGCTCATGGCCTGCAGCGTGGCGTGGGGCGGCCGGCCAATGCCTGCCAACTCCTGGAGGGCCTGCTGATGGCGGATGGCGGTGGCGGCGGCGAGGACCCAGTCGTAGCCTGCCTGCTCGCCCGCCAGGATGCTGGTAATCTGGCCGATGCCGACATAGCCGTCGATGAGTTCGGGGTGACGCTGGGCCAGTTGCATGCCCAGGATGCTGCCCCACGAGTGGCCGACGAGGGTGAGCCGGGCCTGCCCGAAACGGGCCAGCAGCCGGGTGATCACGGCATGGGCGTCCGCCAGCAGTTGTGCAATGGTCATCGTCCCGGCGGGCATGCGCCGGGTCTGGGACAGCCCGGCACCCCGCTGGTCCCAGTTGACCACCACGGCGTGGGCTTCCAGACCGGCCTGATAGTGGCGGGCGTTGCCGATCTGGCCGTCGCCGGGACCGCCATGCAGGAACAGGACGAGGGGATGATGCCGGTCGTGTCCCCGCATGAGCACCCATTGGTCGCTGTCGTGGATGCGCCAGCGTTCCAGGGTGGCGATGCTGGCAGGCGGGGTCCGGCCGTGGGCATCACGGATGGCGGGGGTGCGGCGGTAGAGGATGGGGGCGCTCCTGGCAGGCGGGTCTCGGCATCAGTATCGCGGCATTTGGTCCCCGGTGAGACCCGGGCCGATGTCGGGCGGCTGGAGCTGGGGACGCTGGACGGGATCATCGGCTGTGTGGCGGCAGGTCCGGGCGTGGCGATGCTGCCCCGGCCGGCCATGATGCGGGCGATGCGGGACCAGCCAGTGCGCCTGCACGTGCTGCCCCCGGCATATGCCCGGGTCGAGACGACCATCGTCGGCCGTCGTCATAGCCTGCAACGCAGGGCCCTCAAGGCATTTCTGGAAAGGTGCCGATGGGCGATTCGGTGTGGGTGGCGTTCGAGCGCATGTCTGGACTGGTGGCGATCGCACCTCACCCCCCCCAGCCCCCCTCTCCAAAATGGAGAGGGGGGAGCGCTTGTCCACTGCCTTGCTCGTTGGGTACGCCGCACGGGCGATTTAGGCGTTGGTGCGGTCCGTACGGGTGTCCTCAAGCCCTTGGGCGTGCGTTGGCGCAGTGCATCGAACGGCACCCAAACGCGCCTGTCCCCAGCCCACGTCAGTTCCCGATATGCAGGTGTTTCCTCGAGTTGGGGGCATGCAGGCGCCACTGAGCGCTCAACGGTGTGTAGTCGGCAAAACAGGACGCCCCAACGGCGGAATCGCCCATGCGGCGTAACCGGAGAACAGCGAAACGGGCCGAGGCTCCCCCTCTCCACTTTGGAGAGGGGGCTGGGGGGTGAGGTCAGAACGCCACCAATCCAGACATGCGCTCGGCCGTCACCAGCGCCGAATCTCTGGTCGTTTTGCGGCTGCAACGGCAGCACGGACCTCTGGCCGACGTTTGATCACTTGCGCTCAGATGAACCCCGGCAAAAACTGGCAGTTTATTCTCAGACAAGCCCTAATACGACTGTGTCAGGGGTGGTTGGTTAGGGTGCCCTTCGGGTGCCTCTAGGCCGCATGATCGGCGCTGTCGGCAGGTGATGGCAAGTCGGGCATCTTTGCAGTTGATGGCTGAGATGAAGTGCTGTGCGGTGGCGTACCGTGGTAACGGACATTGGCTGATGCCGCTCTGTCCTCACGGGAACCACGCCGTCGGAAACCTGTGGGTATGGGAGGGATTTGGCGGACGAGCGAGCGTCTTCGCACGCTGAGGGGGGAAAAGCGTGACCTGCCGGTTGTAGTCTCGATGCGCCGGACGGACACGGACGACCGCGCACCGGGATTGCATCGTTCCCCGAGAGCCTTCTCGCCAGGGCACCTGCTGAAAGGCTTCGGGCGGAAGGGACATGGCCAGCGCGCTTGTGGTCAGCGGTTGGTGTTTGGCGTCCCGGCGCACACTCGTTGCCGGCCGTCCTCGCCCACGATGAGGCTTGGCAGGCAAAGGCCCCATCGCGGGCGGCCAGACCGTCATCGTCGACTGTACCCCAACCAGATAGGTCAAGTGTCGCGCCGTCAGGGCGTCACGGAACTCCGTGGCGACGCCATGGCCGGCGCCTGCAAGCACGTTGGCACAGGTTGTTAAAAGGTTACGGGTTTAACATGCCCTTGCACAGCCTGACAACATTCCCGCAATGTGGCGGGCGGTTGCAGAATCAGGCGGGTTGTAGGGCTTTGGCCTGTCGCTCGGCCACCTGGGCCGCCGTGCCCGCCTCTTCGGCGATGGGGCCGAAGGAGTAGGTGCCTTCGTAACCGCCACGAGCCAAGTACCGCTCGAGCCAGCGCGGGTCGGTGAGGGTGATCGTCTCACCGGTCTCCGGATTCCGGGGGTGGAACGGTTCAAGCGCCTGGCGCCTGGCCTCGACCCAGGCGACGAACGTCTGCGAGGGCAGGTCCAGCGACTTGGCCAGGGCCACGACGTCCTGGAGGACAGCCGTCAGCGTCACACCCTGGTCGTCCTGGGCGCACACCGCCAGGGGGTGAGCGCTGTCCGGCACGCCGAAG
>JACMPN010000645.1 GCA_014377495.1 Candidatus Sericytochromatia bacterium | reverse complement strand
GGTCATGCGGCGCAGCGCGCCGTCGGACATCTGGCCGGCGAGCGTCTCGACCCAGACCTTCACATGCCAGAACGTCGGGTCGTTCGCGTCCCGGGTGGTCTCCACCTGGATGACCCGGTCGATGGCTTCCGTCAGGGAGACCTGTTGGTACTGGGACTGCTGACGCTCAGCGAGACCGGGCGGAGCAGGGTCGCCCGCACCTACCGGTTGATCAGGTCCTGGACGGACCGTTCGTTGACGAACTTCCTAAAGGGCACTTGACCCCAGTCCCGCAGCTCACTGCTCGGAATGGTCCCGATTACCCGTCGTGACCGGGATCTGCAGCCGTGGCAGGCCAGTTAGAGCCTCGTTGACCGTCGTGCCTGTGGCACGGCTGAACTGCCGATCCACTTCGTCAGGCTCATACGGGCAGATCACCCAGGTCGATCGCCCCAACAGCCACCTCATCGACTGGATGAGCCCCAAAAAAGAGCCGAACTGTTTGTTGTTCTGCATGGCGGTGGCCAGGTCGATGATCAGCACCGCCGGATGTTTCAGGGACTCGAAGTCGACTGCGGCATCTTGTTCTTCCCAAGGTGCACCATCAAACCGGTGATCTGGTCTGTCCGCGTAGACGACGTCCATAAAGGCCCGGACGCCCATCACACGGAAATCGTCGCAAAAGCGCAATCCCCAGACCAGGTACGGCATCCATTCTTCGGCCGTTCCCATCAACACCAGGCTGCCGCCAGTTTCGACGTTCAGGTCTGAGTGCACCTTTGGCCGTACCCATGTCGTCAGCTCCTGCGCCTCTTCGGTCGCTGGGGTGCAATCACAGCGGGACAGGACATTCCGACCGCCTTCGTCAATGGCGAACAGGTTCCGCTCGGGGCGACATTTTAAACAGATCCACATCATTGCCTCGTTCTTTTCCGTTGGCGTGACGGGTCCACCGGCCGTGGGTCACGCCTGAAACCCGCATGGGCGTAAAAAACAGGTGTCGTGCTGCCCACGCTCCCCCTCAACCTCCGCCTGACCTTCACTGTGCCGCTCCTCTGCCGCCATTCCTGGGGCGGCGCTGCGCTCCTACCATAGGCAACCCATCTGCCCTTATCCGTTCATGCCCCGTGGTCTTTAACGACGGGCGTTTGAGACCCGCCGTGCGTTGTTGCGGATTGGTGGATGTCATGGCGGACGGGGCACGCAGTTGCAGGTATTTCCACGACGTGAGGGTGCCCCGAGCCTGGCGTGCGTCGCTGCTGGCGGACTTCCCGGCGCTGGCCGGCCTGGACAGCAGGCCGATGCTGCGCCTCGTCGGCAGCCTGCTGCTTGAGATCGGAACGTTCCCTGACGATCTGTATCCCGATCGGCTCGTCGTCACCCGGGATTTGCTGGTGTGGTGCGCCGGCCGGAGTCCAAAACACCACGGCTGGACCGGGGCGCCTTTGCTCGAATCGTTGGCGGCGGTCTTCCCGATCACGTTCCGGGAACATCGGTATGCCGACCACCTGGCGCGCACCGTAACGATACAGGCTGCCGTGGCCAAGCGGTATGGGCGCTTTGGCGTATCCGACACGTGGGTCAACCTGGCCACGGGCAACGTCTGGACGCATCGCGACGACGACGCTGTTCGCCGTGCCCGGGAACAGGCTCGGAACGACTTCACCGGGCAGTTTAAGCTGCACCCTGCATTCCCGGTGCTCCAAATCATGAACGCAGTGCCGGACCGCCTTTTTGCGCCCAGCACCGAAGGGATCGCCGAGGTGCGGCGCCTGCTTGCTTCCCTGGACCAAGACTCACGCCACGTCGATGTAACCCTTAGATGCCTGAAGCGGCTGGAGTACGGGCCGCCGGTCGCCCCGCTGTATCGGCCCAGCAGGTCGGGGAACACCGCCAGGATCTTTGGTGGCAGCCACCCGGCACTGACCATCGCATCACGGTATCGACGCCTCATCTGGGGGCGCATGATCGATGTCGACCTAGATTCTGCCCAGGCAGGAATCGTGGCGAAGCTGTGGGGGATACCGTCGTTGATGACATTGCTCCAGTCTGGACAATCCCTCTGGGGAATCCTGTGTGACGACCTGCAAACCACCGACAAGGCCGCGATCAAGACGGGGTTTTACGCCACCGTGTTCGGCGCCCTCGTCGACGAGGGGTTCCTCCACGACCAGGCGATCATGAAGGACGAAATGGAAGAACAGTTCCTTGCCCATCCGCTGATCCGCTCCGTGATCGAGGCCCGTGACGCTTCGGCTGAACGCGTCCGTCTGGATGGCTATGTCGTCGACGCTTTCGGCAAGCGCAAGCGGTATCGTTCCTGGGTCCCGGGCCACGGCCCGAATCACCGGATGCTGCAGGCTTGGCAGGCGCAATCGTACGAGCTGGCGCTGATGCTTCCGATCCTCGATGTCATCGCCAGTCGATCCGACGTCCAGGTCGTCCTTTGGCAACACGATGGGGCGGGGATTCTCATCCGGCGGGCCAAGGATCTTCCTGCCATCATCAATGCCTTGGCCGCTGCAGTGGCCGCAAAAGCACAAGTCTTGGGCATCCCAACTCGGCTGACCGCAAAAGGATAGCAGGGGACGACGGCCGCTCCGTCGCCCCGATGTTGCCCCTTCTACGGCCGTCCAGGCGTCGCCGGCTTCGGCGGCTTCGGCGGCTGCGGTGGCTGCGGGGGTTTCGGCGGTTGCGG
>JACMPN010000644.1 GCA_014377495.1 Candidatus Sericytochromatia bacterium | reverse complement strand
TCACTGCAGACGGCAAAAAGGCCCGGCATGGAGTGCCGCGCCTTTGACCGTTTGGGGATTACTTGACGCCGGCGGGCTTTTTGCCGGCATCCTGCATCTTCTTGGCCAGATCCTGCATGTCGGTCACCTTGTAGCCGGTCGGCACCCGGAACAGATTCTCGTCAAAGGTCAGGTCCGTCTTCACGGACGTGACCAGCAGGGACATGGTGATACCCTTCGACTTGGTCGACAGTTCAGCCTTGAGGGGCATGCCGATGTCCTTGGCCAACCAGAGCTTGGCCGTGCCGGGTTCGCCGTTGGGCGCCTTCTGGGAAAGCTCCCAGATGTCGCAGGGATGCCCCAGCATCGTGCCGCTGCCGATGATCTTGGCGCCTTTTTTCTTCAGTTCGGCGGTGATCTCCGCCGGATTCGGCGACAGGCTGCCGGGACCAAAACCCATCTGCGAGCCGGCTTGATCCAGTTTGACCCGCATGGCGGACTTGGTCTTGTCGTTGAGCATGTACATCACTTTGGCAGTCGGGTCGACGATCATCGTCGAGGTGATCGGTGCCGCCGACCCCTTGGTGGCGCCGTTGGTCTCGACACGCATCTTGCCGTCCTTGACCTTGGTCAAGCTGCGGAAGGTCATCCTATCGGTGCCATTGAGCACGGTGGTATCGGACGCCAGTTCCATCGTCTTGGGAGCGGCCAGGGCTGTGCCGGCGGTGACGACGACCATGGCCGCCGTTGTCGCAACGGTACGCCAAAACTTGTTCACGGGTTACCTCAGATCTATCGGACATATGGGCGTTGAAAAGGTTTTTACGGGAAGTTTAGCATGGGCGGCTGATCCTAGCTCTTTGCGGCCGGTGGCGTGAAGTACTGACGCATGGCCTCGAACATGGCGTCAGCCAGGGCCTCCGGTGACTGCAGCGGTGAGCGGACGATCACCGCTGGGCAGGGTGTATGGCTCAGCAGGTAACTGGACTCGGGTGCCGGCCAGATCCCCTTGAGCTGGTCATGGACCAGAGTCGCCAACCGGGCACCGCTGTTGCTGGTGTAGTAATGGGCGACCCGACCATCCCCATGACCGAGCCCGATGTAAAGATCCGCCTCCAGGCGGCCCGCCTGTCTGACCCGATCGTCCGGCGCCACCTGTGCTCCACCCCGCCGGGTCAGCACGGTCGTCGCCCCGGCGGCCACGAGGCGGGTCTGCAGCTGCTTGGCCACCGACAGCGTCTTCCGGCCAAATTCAGATGCCGCCGGCGCTGTCAAAGGATCGATGAGGATCCGTTTGCCAAACAGGACACCGCCATATCGGGCGGTCAGGGTGACGTTCGTGTTCATGACCCGGTTGACGGCCGCATCAAGCGCTATGTTCCCCGGTTCGTAGCCCGGGGCCGAAACGATGAGGACGTGATGGCCAGGCACGGCGGATACCGCCATTCTGCCTTCGGCATCGACCTTGCCCACTGTCTTGCCGTCAAGGCTCACCACCGCAGCCGGTATGTCCTGGCCCGGTCCGCTGACTGTGACGATGAGCTGGGGCGGACTCTCGCCCGTGGCGAACTGTACGGTTGCCGAGACACCGTCGACCGTGACCGTCGCCGGCAGCGGGGTCGCATCGGCCCACGGGACAAAGGCGCTGGCTTTACCGGCGCGTGTCTTGGCCGACTCCGATCGCCGGCCGATCGAGAACCGCACCGATGTACCGTCGGCTACCGGCTGTCCCTTGGCGTCCCGGACCTGGGCCGTCAGCAGGGCATGGCTGCTCAAATCCGGATTCCACACCGGCGGGATGGCCGCCACCGTCACGATGGCGGCCGGCCTGGCGATCGTGAATTGGGTCTCCAGAGGCCAACTGGCATTGCCTGCCTGATTCCGTGCCATGGCCCTTACCCGGTGGGGGCCGTTGGTGAGCGGTTTGTCCGGCTGCCAGGTGATCAGTCCTGACTGGGCCCGATACTGGGCTGCCACCGGCTGATCGTCGATCCAGACGGACACGGCCCGGATCGGGGACTTGTCCGTGGAGACGGGGATCTGGAGCTGGTTGCCGGACAGGGTGACGGCGGCGCCCAGCACCGGTGTCCCTTTGGCAAAATAGGCCTGGATGGCCGCCTCATAGGCCTCGGCCTCTGTCTGCCAACCGCTCGGGCCGGCGAGCAGGGCCGCACTGGTGGGGTTCGACAGGTACGCCCCTTCGCCTAGGACGGCGGGCCGGCGGCAATGGCGCAGCACGGCAAAATTGCCAGGGATCAGGCGTTGACGGGGCATCTGCAAAGAGTCGGCCAACCGGGGCAGCAACAGCCTGCCGAAGTCCCGGCTGGGGCCTTCGTCGTCCAGTTTCCAGTACACCTGCGTATCGTTGCGCGGGTCATGGGGGATGGTCGTGTCGTTGTGATGGATGGAAAGGAACAGATCGGCTTTGGCCTGATTGGCCAGGTCCGCCCGAGCCTTCAGGTCCGTCGTGTCCTCGGCGACGATGGCGTCCGTCGTCCGGGTCAACTGGACGCGTGCGCCCTGCTTTCGCAAAAGCTCGGCCAGGCGCAGGCTGACTTCCAGGTTGACGTTCTTTTCGAGCAGTCCGGACGCAGCGACGGCGCCCAGATCACGGGGACCGCCGTGACCCGGGTCGATGACAATGGTGCGGCCCGTCAGGGGGCCCGTGCGGAACAAGGGGATGGCCGCGCCCATCAGGAGGACCGTCCCGAGCGCAATGCTCAGCCCGAGCTTGAGCCATGGTGTACCCATCTGTCCGCCCCCAGGCTGACACTTGCCACGATCCGATAGTCCGGTCCTTGCGGCTGTAGTCTGCTCTCTATCAAATGGACGTGTGTCGCCATCCAGTCAAGGGGCAAAACGGCCGTTTCCGGGATTGGCAGGCCAGCTTTGCTCCGGGCGAGCGTGATATGGGGTCGGAAGGTCTCGCCGGCGCTTGCTGCAGACCAGGGCCGCAGGGCCGCCGATGTCGAGTCGTGGAGGGCCTGCAGGGCATCCGACACGCTCACGCCCCGGGTGAGGATCCGGGCGGCGTGCGGCTCGGGAAAGCCGAGGAAGCCACCGACCTGCAGGCTCAGCGGCGGATGGTTTGACACTGGCGCCAAGGCGGCGGCGATGTCACCCATGGCCGCCCGGGGCAGATTGCCCAGGAAACGCAGGGTCACGTGCAGCCGCTCGGGAGCGGTCCACCGCCAGGGCGCATCGGTGGCCGCCCTGATGGCCAGCAGCTCGGCATGCAGGGCTTCCGGCACGGTGATGCCGACGAAGAGCCGGGCCTGGTCAGCTGGCGATGCGGCCATCGACCAACTCGATTCGCCGGTCGGCCATCGCCGCCAGACCGGGATCGTGGGTGACGATGACGATGGTCTGGCCGTGTTCCCGGTTGAGGCGCCGCAGCTCTTCGTAGACGCTCATACTGTTGGTCTGGTCCAGATTGCCGGTGGGTTCATCGCCGAGCAGGACGGCCGGCTCATTGGCCATGGCCCTGGCGATGGCGACGCGTTGTTGTTCACCGCCGCTGAGTTGTCCCGGCCTGTGCCCGGCCCGGGCGACCATGTCGAAGCGCTGCAACAGCTTCATCGCCCGTTCGTTGGCGGCACGCAGCGACTGTCCCGCCAAGATGAGCGGGGCCGCCACGTTTTCGACGGCGGTCAGCTCCGGCAGCAGGAAATGGAACTGGAAGATGAATCCCACCTGAGCGAGCCGCAACTGGGCCAGATGCTGATCGGGCAAATCGGAGGTCCCGTTGCCGAGGATCTCGATCTGTCCCGTGGTGGGCCGACCCAGTCCCCCCAACAGATAGAGCAGCGTGCTCTTGCCGGAACCGCTGGGTCCGGTGATGGCCACAAATTCACCGCTGGCGATCGCCAGCGATACCCCGCGTAGAACAGTCACGGGGACCCCGCGGCCCAGGACCTTGCCCACCTGGCGGGCGGCCAAGGCGATCGGCGTCATCGGACGTCGCCCCTGGGGCCACGGGCCACAACCGGCAAGGCGGATTGCCGGCAGCGATGCGGAACACTCATGCTCACCTGCATCACATGTCGATCAGGGTGCGGCCTTCCTTGGCTGCAGCGAGATCCGCCGCCACCAAGGCTGCCAGATACTCCGAACGGCCTTTCAGCTTCAGGGCGATCCAGCGGGCGTCGATTTCGGAGACTTTGGGGATCGGGCAGGAGAAGGTCATCGCAATGCGGTTGCCGCCCGAGGCATTTCTGGCCTTGTCGTTGGAGAACCGCGAGTTAAAAGGTTTGGCGCCTTTGGGCGGTTTGTCGGTCTTGCGCCAGTTCGTCCGCTGCTTGCCTGCTGGTTTGTCTGCCATGTGGAAACCTCTCTGTGCCGTGGGGCGTGGTACTAGGAGGCTAAGCCCCATCGGCGGCGGCGGCAAGGGGCGATTGTGCTGCACATGCCGCCGGGCCCGCTCGCCGGCGCTGTCTCCGCTCATCTATCGCCAAGGCGAGGCCCAGGCCGATGACCCCGGCGACGAGGACGGCAGCCGTCAGGCCGAAGCACGCGGCCGGATCCGCCGAGTAGAGCCCCGGCGTGAGCAGGGCGGCCACCATGGCCCCGATCGTCTTCAGGGTGGAGATGCCCCCGATCATCCGGCCCCGCTGTCCTTCCGGGGCCACCTGGGTGGGGAAATGGCCCATGCCTTTGAGTTTGGCGGACGCGTCATCACGGTTGCCGGCGTCAACGGTGCCGG
>JACMPN010000643.1 GCA_014377495.1 Candidatus Sericytochromatia bacterium | reverse complement strand
GCGCCAGCGCGTCGGGAGGCTGACGACCGAACCCGTCATCAGGCGAGCCCCAAAGTCTGGTTGGCAATCACTGTCTCATGGATTTGGATGTCCCGCTTGGCCAGTTCGGCGAAGAATTCGTCCGGATCGAAGCAGGCTTCCGGCGCCAAGACGCCGACACCTTTGACGGCACCCTTGGCCACGAGCTGGGCCCCGATGGACGCGGGGATGCCGGTGACCCGGGCAGTGCAGCTGCAGCCCCACTCCTCCCGCATCGGGTGAGAGAGGTTATAGGTCATTTTGACAGCCTGCGGGCCTTTGTGGCCGAGGATCTGCACGTTCAGGAAGAAGGCCCAGACGCCTTCGTCTTCCCGGACGTTCTGAGCGATGAAGATCTCCCGTAACGCCTTTTTGGCACTGAAGTCTTTGCCGGGCAGATTGTCGTGCTGCAGGAGTCCCATCTGGTTGAACACCCGCAGGCCGTCCATCGTCTCCGGACGCCAGGTGCCACGCACGTCCACGCGCTTGGGGCTGCCGGGCAAAAAGCGGGGCAGGGTATGCGTTTCGGAATGGGGGACAAAGTAGGTGTTGACGGTGCCGACGGGATCGCAGAACGTGATTGCCTTTTCGCCCTCGAAAGGCGGCACTTCGATGAACTGACCGTCCTCGTAGAAAAACCGGGTGGTGCCGGGGCTGAACTCATCGAGGACCGTGTCCAGCAGGCCCGGCGAGGGTGCAATCGTGCGATAGGTCGCGAAGGCGACGTGGGCCGAGTCCACCCGGTCCAGTTGGGAGGCGCCCTTCAGGGCCATCAGGTTCGTGATGCCCGGCGTGGCGCCGCAGCCCAGCACGATCGTCACGCCGGCTTCTTTGGCCTGCTCCGTCAAGGCCAGCTGTTTGGGGGTGTTGTAGAGCCCGCCCAGATCCAGCAGATTCGTCTTGGCGGCGATGGCGGCCTCGGTGATGATCAACCCGAAGGCGTAGGACGTGCAGTTCAGGACGATGGGGTAATCGGCGAACAGGCGGCGGAGTCCCTCCCCGTTCGAGACGTCCACCTGCATCGGCACCAGGCGGGGATCGCCGATGCTGTCACAAAAATGACTGGCCTTGTGATAATCGATGTCGGCAACGGCGATTTCCGTAAAGTCACTCGTCCGTGCCAGATCGCGCGTCGCTTCGGAGCCCATTGCCCCACAGCCGCCCAAGACCAGTATTTTCATTGCTTTCTCCTTTAAAACCATGGTGTCCGACTCCCGACCGTCTCCTGTGGTCATGCCAGTCCGATGCTGGAGCATCGCACTCAGGGCAGCGCCCGGTCGGTGACGCGCGTTGCCTTTGACGCGATTGCATACTGGGACCGGGCACAGGCCGCCCGGATGGCACCCGTCAGGACCGCCAATGCCTCCGCCAGTTGCTCATCGGTGATGATCAGCGGCATCAGCTGCGCTTGTTGCGGCCTCGCTGCCAGTCGTAGGGAAACCAGTAGCCCTTGTTTTCCATGTGGTAGTTGATGTGTACGTGCTTGGTCTCGCAGAACTCGTCGAGGCCTTCCCGGCCCAGCTCCCGGCCCAGACCGCTCATTTTCATGCCGCCGAACGGGGCTGCGTGGTTGTCCGTCAGGGGATCGTTCACCCAGAACGTGCCGGCCTTGACCCGTTCGGCCGCTTCCATGGCGTAATCGAGGCGACGGGTAATGATCGAGGCCCCCAGGCCGTAATCGCTGTCATTCGCCCGCTCGATCGCTTCATCCAGGTCCTTGACGATGCTGATCGGCAGCACGGGCCCGAAGATTTCGTCTTTGGTCAGCGGGTTGTGGCGATCGACGTGGGTGACGACGGTCGGTTCCATAAAGTGGCCCTTGGCGAACCGCTCCGGGATCTTGCCACCCGTGCGGATGACGGCGCCAGCCGCCGTCGCTTCGGCAAGCCTGGCCAGCACCTTGTCGCGTTGCTGGCGGGTGACCATCGGTCCCAGATCAACGTCCGGTCCCATGGGATTGCCCTGCCGCAGTGCCAACGTTAGTTTGACGACCTCTTCGGTAAACTCGTCGGCGATGGCCTCGTGGACGAAGAACCGTTCGGCCGACGTGCAGACCTGACCGTTGTTCAAAAAAGCCGACCATACGGCTGCGCTAGCGGCGATACCCACGTTGGCATCCTCGCAGACGATGAAGGGATCGGATCCACCCAACTCCAGCGACACTTTTTTGATCCGCTCGGCAGCGAGGACGGCGATCCGCCGACCGGTGGCCGTGCGGCCGGTAAAGGCGATCATGTCCGTCTGGCGGCCCGTGATCAGCGGTTCACCGACTTCGGCGCCGAATCCGGTGACGACGTTGACGACACCGGCCGGCAGATGGTCGAACACCCGCTGCAGCACGATCGCCGACAGGGGTGAGATCTCCGACGGCTTGATGATGATCGTATTGCCGGCGGCCAGGGCCGGGGCCACTTTCCAGATCATCAGCAGCAGCGGGTAGTTCCACGGCACGATGCAGACGACGACGCCGATGGGTTCCTTGACCGTGTAGTTCCGCTGGCGCTGCTGGCCGGGCGCCACGGTGACGCCCCGGTCGGCTCGGCCGATTTCGGCGTAAAAGTCGAAAATGGCGGCGATCCAGTCCACTTCGTCCCGGGTCTCCAGCAAGGGCCGACCCATTTCCAAGGTGATCGCCGTGGCCAGTTCTTCCCGGATCTCCCGGATCCGGCGGGCGATCTCGTGGAGGGACTGAGCCCGGTCGAGACCCGGCACCTTGGCCCAGGCCTCTTTGGCGGCATTGGCGGCGGCGGTGGCCCGCTCGGCGTCCTGCGCATCGCAGCGGGGCACAAGGGCGGCGACCGACTCGTCGTAGGGATTTTCCACGGCGAGAGTCTGGCCGGTATGGCTCTCCAACAGCTCACCGCCGATGAGGATGCGCCAGGCCGGATCGATCGACGACATAAGAGGCTCCTTTTAGGTGAGCGAAATCAGCAGAATGGCGATGAGGGACAGCCCGATGGCGGCACCCTGACGGAGGGAGATTTTTTCCTTGAGGACGGGCCAGACGTACAGGAGGGTGATGACGGGATACATGCCGGACAGGGGGGTGACGATAGAGGCCGGCCCCAGCTCAATGGCCCGAAAGAGGGTGACATCGCCGATGCAGAATAAGCTGACGGGGATCGCCGCCAGAGCCAATTGGCGTTTGGTGCCCCAGGACTGGCCTTTGACCTCACGCAGCCCGTAAGGCACCAGTACGGCGGCAAAGACGAGGGCGTTGTGGACGAAGAAGCTCATCGTATCGGCGCCCGGGGCGTTGAAGGCCGCCTTGAAGATGGCCGTGGCGATGCCCCAGAACAGGAACGTGATCCCCGCATGGGCCATCCAGCGCCGACTGACGCCCGCTTCGACACCCGGTTCCTTTTGGTAGGCGATCATCAGGCCGGCAGCGACGATCACACCGATCCCCAGATACTGCAAGGGGAGCAGCTTTTCGCCGAGGAACATCCAGGCCAGGAGGACGGTGACGCACGGGTATGCCGCCGTGATCGTCCCGACAATGGAAACTGAGCCCTTTTCGAGCGCTTTGTAGTAGTAAAGCCAGGCGACAGCATTGATGGCCTGACCC
Organism: Candidatus Sericytochromatia bacterium; assembly: GCA_014377495.1. GTDB lineage: Bacteria > Cyanobacteriota > Sericytochromatia > JACMPN01 > JACMPN01 > JACMPN01. Next base: position 815 of record JACMPN010000643.1, on the reverse strand, counting down.
AGCAGGGAGAGCAGGATAAAACGGGACGAGGCCGGGTCAAACGGGTTGACCTTGCCCAACATCAAAAAGAGTCCCAGATTTAAGACCAGCTTGGCAATCACGTCCAACAGGACGAAGACCCCCGCCGACATATCGGCAATGAACTGTTTCGTCAGCGCCTGCGCCAGACCGTAGAAAACGACCGTCGCCACCAGAGGCAGCAACCATTGAGCAACTGTGGACACGTGACCTCCATGGAAAACCTCGGCATTATGGCACCCGCTCACCATGCAAGCCAAGGGTCGGCCCATTTTGGCAGAAACCTGTCAACGGGCCCGGCGCAGTGCCCCCCTGAACGTACGTTCACCGGATTCCGGCACCGGCATTCCCGGCAATCATTTACGCGGCTCTCTCGATGATCACTGGGCATGTACCGTAGCCAGCGGACCGTACCGGTCAAACCCGACGACTGACCCACCTGTCGGGCGACGCGGGTGACCCCGCCCTTGCACGCACGTGCCCCCCGGTGGTTACCACAGGTGATGTGCGGCCCTCGTTTCGCCGTTGGCGACAATGGGTCAAATCACAAGGTGCTCTGGTGGTTCATGCCGGATGAGCCCTGCCCAGTTGAGAGGTCTAGCCTAAATGAGCGACATTTCCCCGATCCCGGTCACCAACGCAGCTGATGTGGCTTAGCTGCGGAAGTTCGATTCCAACAAGGATGGCCGGATCGAGGGCAAAGAATCGGTGGCGTTCGCCAAGGCCAACGGTGCTGAAGACGACGGTTTTATGCCGTTCAAGGCGTTCACCGCCTTTGCTGCAAAGTCGCCGTTCGC
>JACMPN010000642.1 GCA_014377495.1 Candidatus Sericytochromatia bacterium | reverse complement strand
GCCCCCGCAGCCGGTTTGATCCGATACGTCACCTGGTAGAGATCGGGCATGCGATCGTCTGCACCGAAAGCAGCGCCGGCATAACGACGAAACCCATACTGATAACTGGAAAAAGCCGGCAGCTGCCAGAAACCGCTCGAAGCGATCCAGGGCTCATGATTTAACCAACTTTCCCCTGTGACGTCTGACCAATCCGCCACTTCCTGGTTGTTTGTCCCGGCGATCGGTGCGGCGTAGGTGTATCCGTCAGGGCTCGCCGACGGCCTGGGGTTGGCCGTAGGCGTGGGGTTGGGCGTAGGCGATGGCATGGCCGTCGGTGTGGGGCCAGGTGTCGGTGTGGCCGTCGGCGTCGGCACGGAAGTCGGCGTGGGCGTCGCGATCGGCGTGGTCGTTGGCGTTGGCACGGCCGTTGGTGTGGGGCTGGGCGTGGAATTGCTCGAACCATCAATACTTGCCACGACCCATTGTTGGGCGTTTTGCCCGCCCAACAGGTAGCGGGAGTTGCCGGATTGGGTCGTCGCGTGACCAAAGCGGGCGTTCGGCAACTGGCCCACCGATTGCCAACTACCGCTGATCAACTGATAAATGGCTTTCGTAGCGGTGGAACTGCCGTTGATATACTCGCCCCCGCCCAAGGTCGTCGGCCTGCCATCGATGACCAGGCAGCCGTGCGATTGCAGCTTGACCGGCAAGGTCGGGCCCGTTTGCCAGGCCCCGATCTGGCCATCGGTGTAGCTGGCCACGACAGTTGAGTCCAGCGTCTGACTGCCATTGATGCCACCCGTGAGGTGCACCTGGCCGCTGGCGATGCAGGCCCCCGCCCAAGCCCGCCGCTCGGGCAGTGACGGCGCAGTCTGCCAGCCGGACAGGGAGCCATCGGCATTGACGGTCGTGGTCCAGACGGACGTGCTCATCGCATAGTTGGGGTTCCAGCCGCCGAGCACGATGATGCGGTTGCCCTCGACGACGGTGCTGTGAAAGGCCCTGCCCTGAGGCAATGGCGTCACCGCCTGCCAGGTGTCGAGACTCCCATCCGGCAGGACTGCCGCACGGTAGACGGCTGCCCGTGGACTCGAACCGCGCCCCCAGCCGCCGATCACGTAGGCGAAATCGCCGACGATGACAAAGCCGTGCCCTTCGGTCGGCAGTGGCAATTGACCCAATTGCTGCCAAACCCAGGGTTGTTGCAGCGGGCTCCGCCAGACTGCGTCATAGCTCTGGCTGCCGTTACTGCCTCCGGCGACATAGAGGGCATTGGCGGTTTGGGCCGCCCCATGCCACACCAGTCCCTGAGGCAGGGAGCCAGCCGGTGACAGGTTGAGACCGGTCGTTGGTGTGCCTGTGGCGGTCGGTACGGGGGTCGGCGTGGCAGTCGGCGTCGGCTCGGGCGTCGCCGTTGGTGTCGGTATGGGCGTCGGCGTGGGGGTGGGAGACGGCGAAGGACTTGGCTCGGTGGCAGGGCCCAGATCGCCGATCACCAACTCGCCGAAATTCATTTTGTTGCCGAGGGCCCTGAGGGCGAAGCCATGGAAACCCTCATCAGTCATCAGCGGGATGTCCAGGGTGGCAGCCCTGCGGCCCTCGACCCAAAACGTCAACGTGTGGGTGAGCGTGTCGACTTCGGCGCTGATGCGGCGGATTTCCCCGATGGGGGTCTTCTGACCATACCAGAAGAGCCCGGTCCAGCCCGCATTGCCATTCGGCGTGCCGCCGTCCGCCACCCAGACGGAGATGTTGTTGGCAGACACCACAATCTCGACGTAGTGGGTCGGGTCACGGTAGTAGACGGGGATCCCGTTGTCGCCGATCGGGGGATTGAAGGTGGCATTCTCAAACGGTTGCAGGGCGAGGCTCACCCGGTACTTTGCCGGCATGCGGCCATCGGCACCGAACACGGAGCCGGCATATCGGCTGAACATCACATGCGGGTGCGCCCCCGTCTCTTCCTGGTGGTAGACCCCACCGGTAAATCCGGGCGCACTCGGCAGAATCGACCAATCGCCGGCATAGATCCAAGACGGGACCGGCGCAATATCCTGTGTGCCATTCTTCCAGTCCACGGCCTGGCTGGGGATAACGGGCCACCCGAGGTATTGGGCAGGCGCCGTAGCCAGGGCCCGGAACGGCGCGTGGGCCCCGGAACCCGTCGCCGGGGGCATGGGGGCAAGGCTTGGAGTCGGGACACAAGCAACGGTGCACAGCCCGATCACGGCTGACACCCGCACACGCTGTAGCACGATGTTTACCTCACGATGTGATATTCCCCCACTGTATGAGTGTTTCCGATCAAAACGATTGGCCAGGACCACCAAATTTGTGCGGTCCTCTGGGCATTACCGGGTTGCGACGCCACAGTAGGGCCTTATGCAGGGACCAATGCCAAGTTGAATCGTGAACGTTGTGCAAAATGATCGGGATCGGCACAAATCCCGCCGGAATGCGTCCAAAAAATATCACCCGTTCGCTGAGGAGCCTCCCGCCATGGCCCGCCTGCGGCGGATCAGTCCGAGCGGCGAGGTCTCCACGTTGGTCGAAAGCCGCCAGACAGGCATGAATACCCTGACGGCAGCCCTCTTCCGGCTACAGACTACGCCGGTCCAACTCGACAGCCGTCCGGACGGCCTGACCGTGACCCCAAACGGCGGGGGCCATTTCCTGGAAAGCGACAACGCCCACCGGGTCCTGCGCTACAGGCCAACGCCGAAGCGAGCACGGGTCCCTACGACTTGCAGTCGCCAATCAAGGCGTCGGACCAGGGTCCAGCCAGCGCACCCGACCACCGTCGATCTGACAGCGGCCTTGCCGTTCCAAGTGGCGCAAACCCAGCCCCAGAAAGGCGCTCGCCTGTTTGCCGGCCCGTTGGATCCCAAAGCAGCGGCCGACCTCACGTAACAGGTCCTCCTGCGACATGGCCAGATTGCCCGACAGGATCCAACAGGCTGCCTGCGCCACTTCCGCCGGGGGTAGATGCTCGGCATCCCGCCAGGTCCCATCCGCGGCCGCCCCACGGAAGCCCGCCCACTGCGCCGGGATCACGCCCACAGGCCAGAGAATGTCGTCGGCGAGTTGCAATCCACCGTGCCCGATCAACGGCCGACCCGCCTCCAAGACCCGCCGCCGGATCCGGTCAGTCAGCCTGCCCAGTCCAAACGCCGGCATCAGGCGGCGGCAGAGCAGATCCACATGGATCGGTCCTTCGGTGGCCACCACCTGGCTGATCGCCCCTTGCAGGGTACCCAGCAGGGCCGTCCCGTAAAACGCCTCGGGGTCCTGAGCCCATTGCGGCAATACCTGGACGTCATACGTCCGGTGGAAGGCGCCCGCATCCCGCCCGGCGGGTGCATCAGGCTGAACCACGGCCACAGGCCCGGCGCATGCCGGTTCGGTCTCGTCGGACAATGCCATTGGAGGCGGCAATGAGTCAAACGACTCCTGTGACGCCGCTTGGGCCGTGACCACGGCATCCCGCAGCCGTTGCTTCTCGTATCCGGGATCCTGCCACCAGGCCATGGCCCAGATATGGTGCACGTGCCAGCCAAGCCCGTGCAAGACCTGATGGCGCAGGCGTTCCCGGTCCCGGGCGTTGGCGGCATGACCATAGGCGGTACCGTCCGTCTCGATCCCCAGCAGATAGGTCCCCGGCGTCGCCGGATCGACGACGGCCAGATCGATCCGGTACTGGCCCGAGCCGACGTTGGCGTGCACGTCGTAGCCCATGGCCAGCAACTCGGCCCGGATATCCCGCTCCAGATCGTTGCCGGGCCGGCGTTCCCTGGCGGCATCGAGGGCCGTCTGGCCCTGTTGGGAAACGAACTGCAGGAAACTGCGCAGATGGGCCACACCGATGGCCGAGGAACGGCTGAGATCGATCTGATCCCACGTCAGGGCCGAAAAGACCCGCAATTGGCAACGGGCCCGGGTGATGGCCACGTTGAGACGCCGTTCGCCCCCCCTGCGGTTCAGGGGGCCGAAATTCAGCAACAGGTGCCCGTGGGCGTCCTTGCCATAGCAAATGCTGAAATAGATCTCGTCCCGCTCATCACCCTGCACGTTCTCCAGGTTTTTGACGAATACGGCCTCACTCCCGGCGAAGTGGCCCTCGATCTCCGGAAACCGGACGCGCTGCTCGTCCAACAGATCCATGACCAGGTGCTGTTGGGCCATGCTAAAGGTCACGACTCCGAAGGTGCGGCTGCCGACCGGGTTGGCACGCAGGCGTTGCACGAGATGCGCCACGAGGGCCTCGGCCTCTTGGGGATTCGTCGCCTTCATGGAGCCCTGCCCCGAGCGCTGGTACCCGCCTGCCGGCACCGGATGCCAGGCCAGTCCCAGCCCGGCGACGACACGCTGTGCCGCCGGGAAGACGTGCAATTTGCCCATGTAGTAGTGGCGGTTGCTGAACTCGATCAGCGAGTCGTGACGGCTGCGATAGTGCCAGCCCAGCGTCTGTTCGGCGATCTGCTTGGCAGTCGCTTCGTCCAGGATGCTTTCCAGCTCGACGAGGTCGTTTTCATCAGGTAACGTCCCGTCGTCGGCGTCCTGGCGCTGGAAAAAGATCGTGGGCGGCAATTGTTGGGAGTCCCCGACGATGATCACCTGCCGGCCCCGGGCGATGGCCCCGATGGCGTCGTGGGTGCCGATCTGGGACGCCTCGTCGAAAATCACCACGTCGAACTGCCGCCAGTCGGCCGGCAGATACTGGGCGATCGACAGCGGACTCATCATGAAACAGGGTTTCAACCGCAAGGCGAGATCCGGGATCGCCTGCAGCAGCTTGCGCACGGGCATGTGCCCGACCTTGCGCTGGCCCTGACGGACCAGGGTGCCCCGCTCCGACGACTCGGCGACTGGGGCCTCCGGTGTGGGCAACCGTTGCTCCAAGGCCGAAATGCCCCACTGGCGGGCCAACTGGATATAATCGGCATCCAGATCCACGAACTTGGCGATCTGCCGGTCGTGATGACCGGAGTCGAAGGCCAGCAGTGCCGGCTCGGTGTCCCGTACGGCCGCCGTCCAACGGGTCAGCAGGTTTCGCTCGAAGGCCGCCGGCACATCCGCAGCGGCCAGTCTGCCCTGACGATGGGCATCCCCCAGTGGCTGCAGCCCCTGTGCCGCAACCCAGTTAGCCGCCTGGTTGTAGAGGCACCAAGCTTTGAAGCCGCGCTGGGCCTGTTGCCAGGCAATGACGGCCCCGTGCAGGATGACCCGGTGCTCAGCGGTACCCCACCCCGGCAATGAGCCATCGGGGGCCAGTTGGAGCGTCATCCGCAGCGCCGTTTCCCGCGCCTCCAGCCCTTCCAGGGCGTGGGCCAGGGCGACCTGACTTTGACCGACACGGGCGCGTTCGTCCGGCAGGCGGTTT
>JACMPN010000641.1 GCA_014377495.1 Candidatus Sericytochromatia bacterium | reverse complement strand
GCGCGGGCCTGGGCCACGCCTTCTGCCGGGCTCCGCACCGTCAAGGCCTCAAGACCGTCGATGAAGAAATCCCCGAATTCATCGCACGGCTCGGTCAGCAGCATCCCGCCCGTGGCGGCCACCTGCAGGCACGACAGCTGAAACGATGGCCAGGTCTCGGCAGCTCCGTCAGCAGCCAGACACACGTTGACCGTGGCTGACGCCATCGCCGCATGGACGGCCGACAGCCTGAGCGGGTCGGCAACCAGATGGGCGCAGCCCGGCACGAGCCGCCAGTCCGGATGAGCCAACTCGACCGGTAGGCCGGCGGCCAGCAACGCCCGGACCAGTTGCACCCGCCGATTCGACAAGACCCCGGCCCTGACCCCGGGGGCGTCCGAGAATCGCACCACCGGACGCAGCGGCTGGGTCCCACCGGCCAGGGTCACGGCGGAAAACGGCATGGGCAGGTAGCTTGGTGGCGGCCATCCCCGCTCGGCAAACTGGGCCGGCACCCCCCGTCGACAGGTGACCACCAGGTCGCAGTGACGGTCCAGCCTGGCGGAGGCCCGCAGCGTCGCCGTCGTCACGGGATCGGTCAAGCGGCCGTCGTCATCCCGCAACCGCACCAACACCACCCCCAATTGCCGCAGGCGGGCGAGCAGTGGGACGCTGATCGGCGCATCGGCAAGGATCAGGGCGACATTGACCTGGTAGGCCGACGCAGCCTGCAGGACCAGACGCTCCGTGGCAGAAGGGCCATAGAGCGACTGCAGGCCCAGGACGTCCAGGGGCACGACCTGATGGCCGTCGGCTTCGGTGCCCACCTTGAGCCAGTGCCAATAGGCCGATTCAGCGGACAGCGGCACAGAGGCACAGATCAAGACACGCATGGTCGACCCTCCGCCAAGGCGTTGAGCGGCAAACTGACCCGCCTGCATTTTTTTCGCGTCAACACGCCGCCCGATCGGCATTGCGCACCGGCCGGCACGGACGCAGGGCCGTTACGCATCGACGAGGACCAACGTCGACTCGGGCCAAGCGCGGTTGTGCAGGGCGGCGATCTGCTCTGCCAGTGCTCCCTGCCGCCGCCGCAGCAGCTCCGCACACACCTGGCCGGCCACGCCCGGGTGGTTGGGGACCACGAGGGTCATCGCGGCGATAAGCTCTCCCCAGTCCTCCGCCCGGATGGCATGTTCCACCCAACGGATCGCCGCTTTGACCTGATTGGGGGCCACGGCCGTCCCGACACTGGCCACCGAAAAGGAAACAGGCAAGGCGACTGCCTGCGTGAGTGCGATGTGTGATGCCGCCTGCCGCCAGTGATGCATGGCCGTTGGTGCCTCCCCGGACAACCGGGCCAGACCGGCATGGGCGTGATACTCCGTCGGTGCCAGTTGCGACGCTTCCTGAAAATAGGACTTCGCCTGAACGGGTTTGTTTGCCCCTTCATATAGATGGGCAAGGGCGAGATTGGCCATGGCCAACTCGGGAGCGATGGCAGGATCGGGTGGCTGCGGGGATCCGTCCAACGGCAGGACAATACCCTTCGCCGCCAGGTGAGCGGCCACCGCGTCCCACCAATGGTCCCAGCCACCCAGGCGCTCCATGGCCCGACGGCTGTTCTGCCCCAGTGCACGGGCTTCGGCGGGATGGGCGAGGAAATGCCGGGCGAGCAG
>JACMPN010000640.1 GCA_014377495.1 Candidatus Sericytochromatia bacterium | reverse complement strand
GCCTGCCTGACTCAGCAACAGACCGGCCGTCGTCCCGGCCACGGCAGTCTGAAAGAGCCAGAACGTCGTCCAGGAGAGGTAAGGCGTGAGCAATTGGGCTGGCGGGGTGGCGTCGTCGTCACCCAAAACCCAGGTGGCCAGGACCCGCACGCCGATGTGATGAAAATGGCCGTTCACCATCTGGCCCAGCCAGCCCATCAGGGCGACAAACGCATAAGCCGCCTGCCACTCCGGGCGAACGCCGGTGACGACGCCGAGACCGAGCCCGGCGGCGGCGACGAAGTAAAGCGCCCCTGCCGCCAGAAACGCCTGGGGCGGCCGGTGCGGCACTGTGGCCCGACGCAGGATGCCGACGAGATCGGTGGTATAGGCCAGGACGCCCGCCGTGCCCAGGACGCCGCCCAGGATCAACAGGGGTGCGCTGTCCAGTAGCAGGGCCGTTGCCAGCACCAGCAAGCCTGCGGTCAACAGACTGGAACCGGCGACATGCAGCTTGGGGGTCGTCGAGCCGCCACCGGTGATTGGCCGCACGGTACGGGCCGAGACCCCGACGACGAGCAGGCTCAGCCAGCCCAGGGCGCCCAGGTGGGCGTGCAGGGCCGGGACGCCGATCAGCCACCAGGCGGCGGCGTGGCCGTCCAGGGCATAGGCCATGCCCAGTCCCGCTGCGGCCGTCAGCGTCAGCATGGCCAGCACCAGCACGAAGCCCCGGCGGACGACGGACCGGAGGCCGGCACCCGACAACAGGGTCAAAAAGGCACAGCCGAGATAGCCGGCGAGGGCCAGGACGACGACCGTGGCGGCGCCCGACAGCCAGGCGGTGTTGCCGAACCAGAAGGCGACGACCATGCCGATGACACCGAGGCCGTAAGGCAGCAGCAAGGCCCGGGCCAGCCGTTCGCCCCGCCATGTCACATCGAGGAAGCCGGGGATGACATGGATGAGCACGGCCAACGAGGCTAGGGTCAGCCAGCCCAGAGCGACCAGATGGACCCAGGCCAGCCCGGGCAGGGAAAACCCGAGCAGGTCCCAGTCGGCGAGGGCGGCGAGCAGCAGCCAGGAGACCCCGTGGGCCAGTTGGGCGGCGACGAGCGCCCAGGGGGGGATCCAGAGGGGCGGTGCCGCCGGCACAGGATGACTGGACCGATTCCGGATGGGGATCATGTGGGATGCTCCTCTGCGGGTCAGGCCCCGTTGACCGGATCACCACCTGACAGGTATGAGGCCAGCTGCCACGACACTAGCCGCTGACAGGCCCGGCGGCCTCCGTAGTGCCCACGGGGCCGCCGGTGGGCCCCCGTGGGGACTACGGGCCCGGAAATCCGCCGTTTTTACGGACTGCCGGCCGGATGGGATCGCCTAGGCTGCCACCATTACCCCATTCAGAGGGAAAGATGGAAAGGACGCATCGTGTATCGACTCGTCCGTTTTTGGCTAAAAACAGCCTGTGTCTTTTTCATACTCGGCTTACTGACCGGCCTTTACCTGAAAGGGGCATCCCTCTTCGGCTGGCCTGCCGCCTGGAGTCTGGTCCAGGCCCACACGCACGTGCTGCTCGTCGGCTTCATGCTGATGCTGATCATCGACCTGTTGGCCACCCGGATGTTTCCCCGCCTGTTGGAGGAACCAGCTACGAGACCAGGGCCCGGCGGCGGACGTCATCCAGCACGGCCAACAGGTCGATGACCTCAGCCTGTCCGAAGATGCCCTCGACACCGAGCGGATCAAGATCGGTATAGGGCGACTCATACAGGAGGCCCGGATCCATGACCCCGTTTTGGGTCAGGTGGGCGGTGATCAGCTGGATGAATTCGAGCTGGTTGGCGGTGAGGGTCTTGCCTGCCTGAAAGGCGTTGAACGTGTCGGCCACCGCCTGGCTTTCCAGGCCGATGAGCGATCGCACGAACAGGCCCAGGCCCTGACTCGCCTGCTTGGCTTGCTCGAACTCACCCGGAGTTCCGACTCCGGATGCGATCAGCACGCCTTCGAGCGCCTCCAGATCGGCGGCCGTGAGGGGCTTGTTGCGCCGCAGTTTCTGGACGGCGATCAGATCCTCGTGGGCTTTCAGGAACAGGCGGACTTTCGCCCGAAACTTGTCGAGGTCCGTGCCGATGTCAAAGACCGGCAGCTGGATTTCGGTGCCGACGCCCAGCGAATCCAGGAAGTCGGAATAGACGGGCTGCCGGCGGCTTTTTTCGATGAGCCGGATCAGCGCCCGCAACCGCCGGCGGACGTCTTCCAGGATCGGCGTGGTCACGTCCTGCCAGAACGCATCCGTCTGCAGACCCTGCAACAGCGGCAACTGCGCCTTGATCATCGGAATGCTGGCCTTGTCCTCAAGCGAAGCGGCCACGTGACGGACTTTGTCACGCAGGCCGGCAAAGCTCGGCTCCAGGCGGAGCACGGCCAACTGCAGGCGGAGCATCAGCAGGTCAAACTGCTTCGCTTCGATGTCGTCATCGACCAGCGCCGAAGGCAGGCCGGCCACTTCATCGGTGAGAAGTTGTCGCTCCTCCGTCCCCAGCCTTTCCCAGGCAGCGGATTCGGCGAATTGCTCGACCCAGCGGCGCTTGGGCCGGACGATGAAGTTGTCGATGTTCATCGCCACCACTTCGTCGCGCAGCCGTTGGGCCGTCGTGTGCCGCAAATTGGCCTCCTGGCCGTCGGACTCT
>JACMPN010000639.1 GCA_014377495.1 Candidatus Sericytochromatia bacterium | reverse complement strand
GCCGAGACGCTCGACCTGAAACAGCTGGTTCGGCTGTTCACGTTACGGACCAGTGAAGGCTTTGTGGAGAACTTCGGACCGGACCTTATCGGCCGCGTCGGCGAAGAAGCGCCCGGAGGCTTGGTCGAAAAAAAGAGCCCCGAAGGGCTGGTCGAAAAAAAGAGCCCCGAAGGGCTCATGGGATCCTGAAACGAAAGGGCTAAACGCCCTGGCGGCTCTTGGCCTTGATGCGGGTCGCCTTACCGCGCAGTGCACGCAGGTAATACAACTTGGCCCGCCGGACCTTACCGTACCGGGTGACTTCGATCTTCTCCAAGCGAGGGCTGTGCAGAGGGAAAACCCGCTCCACGCCGACACCCTGAAACACCTTGCGGACGGTGATCGTCTCGCTGATACCGGAACCCCGGCGATCGATGATCACACCTTCGTAGGCCTGGATCCGCTCTTTGTTGCCTTCACGGATCTTGGCAAACACCTTGACCGTGTCGCCAGGGCCCATGACGGGCATGTCGGTACGCAAATACTTCTGCGTGATTTCCGCAAGGATCGGATTCATGAAACAGCACCTCGTGACGCGTTTTTTGTAGACATCGGCAAGGACTATACCGCGCGCCGCTCCGCTCAGCAAGCCATTCCGCTCAAGTTGGGACAGGAATGGCACACTGGTCGCTGCCGAGGACCGCCATCCCAGCCCCGAACGGGTCTGAAACCCGCCTGGGACAGCCTGGTCCGCCGCTCCACATCCAGGCGCCAATCGCAGCGTCCGACCCGTCCCGGCGACCCTGTGCCCCTCGGCGGACCGGATGGCGGTGGCTCACGGGCCACGCTGCCGGCCGGACGACATTGGATTGGAACCGTCGCGCCCGTGCCGGTGCGGATCGAAGCGCTAACATACCGACACCAGGGTGCCGTCGAGGCACAGGGCACTGAAAGGCCTGCACCTGGTGGGGAATGCCCAACTGAACAGGAGCCACAGCCGTGCCCATCCCACTTGATGCCTTCGCCGGCGCATCGGCAGGCCCTGCGGATATGGGGCCCGGCCAGCCCGCGCAAACCCGGCCGACCTACGTGACGGTCGGGGACTCTGTCATGTGGGGACAGGGCCTGCGGCCGGAGAACCGCTTTCGCGAGCGGGTGCGTCAGGACTTGAGCGAGGTGCGGGGGTTTCAGGTGGTCGAGCTGAGCATGGCCCGCTCCGGCGCCGTCATCCAGCCCGCCGCAAACGACGACCGCGATCATCCCCTGTTGGTCGGTCTGAACAATGCCGGTGAATTGGCCGACCACCACTATTCGCCGGACGGCTACCAGCGGGAGATCCCCATGGAGTCTCCGCTGTCCATCCTCGGCCAGCTGAAGCTTGCGCACACGATCCTGCTCGATAACGACGTGCCCCCCGAACAAATCGAGGTCGTCCTCGTCAACGGCGGGATCAACGACTTCGGGGCCACCAACATCATCTCGCCGCTGGAGTTCTTGCGGTCATCCTTGTCCGATACGCTGAAGGCGCCGCTGCAAGGCATGATGGATGCCGTGCTGCCGCTGACGACGCCCGTCCGAGACTGGCCAACCTGGTTGGTCCGCCGAGCGGAGGCGATGTCCTTGGGCGAGCGCCTCGAAACGTTGCTGGAGACGGCTTTGTCCCTGTTTCCAGAGGCCATGGTCGTCATCACCGGGTATTACCCGCTGGTGTCCGCCCACTCCTGTGGCAACGCCCACCTGATCCAGCTCCTGGCCCTGCTGCACACGCCGCTCAGTGTCGTCACCGCCGCCCTGCAGCACAATCTGGCCCTGACGGCGTTTCTGGATGTCGAGACCATCGCCCTGGCCGGTTGGGAGCGGGCCTCGTCCACATGGGTCGAGCTGAGCAATACCGCCATTCAGGGTGCCGTCGACTCGGTGCGGCGCGATCCCCGTCATGCCGGCCGCCGCGTCGCCTTTGCACCGTCGAAGATGGCTGCAGAAAATGCCATTTTTGCGTCTGAGCCATGGTTGTGGGGTTTTTCGACGGATGCGGCGACGACGATGACCACCCTGGACCGGTTGCTGAATGCCATGGATCTGAATCCTGAAGACGAGGTGGCTGCCGAACGTTGTGCCCGGTACGAGTCCATGGTGCGGCCCGGCCCGCAATACGACGTGATCTACCGCCTCGCCTCGGTCGGCCACCCCAACGCCTTGGGCGCCGGGGATTACGCCGCGAGTATCCGCGCTGCGATGGCTGCACTCGATGGTGTGTCCCGCCCGGTTGTTTGACGCAGGCTGGACCAGACGTCAGCAACAACGCCCCCTCCATCGGTCCCGGCCGGGGGGAGGGACTTTTAGTCGGGGTTTTGTTTTTACCACCGAGACACCTTACGCCGAGAGGATGGCCAGCATCTCCTTCAGGAAGGTGGCGTTTTCAGCCTGCCGCCCGACACTGATCCGCAGACACGTCGGCAAGCCGAACTGGGTCAGCGGGCGGACGATCACCCCGCGTTGCAGCAGGGCGTTGTACGTATCCGCCACGACCTCCGGTGAGTCCCATTCGGTCAGCAGGAAGTTCGCATAGCTGGGCGTGTAGCGGATCCCCATGTCCTTCAGGCCGCGCGACAACTGCTGAATGCCCTTGGCGTTGGTCGTCAGGGTCTTCTGCAGAAACGCCGTGTCCGACAGTGCCGCAATCGCGGCTGCCTGGCCCACACTGCTGGGCTCGAAGGGGAACTTGACCTTCAGCAACTGCTTGATCAGGTCCTCGTGAGCGAGTCCGTAGCCGACGCGGATGCCGGCCAGGCCGTAGGCCTTGGAGAACGTGCGCAGGGTGATCACGTTGTCTTTGCGGAAAAACTGGGAATCCGGATAGGTCGTGACGTGCTGGCAGTACTCGTAATAGGCCTCGTCCAGGATGATCAGCACGTGGTCCGGCACCTGCCGCAAAAACGTCTCGAACTCCTCCCGGTGGAAGATCGTCCCGGTCGGGTTGTTCGGGTTGGCCAGATAGATGATCTTCGTTTTGGGGGTGATCGCCGCCGCCATGGCCACCAGGTCATAGCCGAAGTTCTTCAGCGGCACGGTGCGGATCTTGATCCCCTGCGAGCGGGCCAGGACAAAAAAGCCGATGAACGTCCCTTCGGACGTCAAGGCCTCCTCATCGTCATGCAGGAAGGTCCGGACGATGCTCCCCATGATCCCTTCCGAGCCGGCCCCGAGAATGATGTTCTCGTTTTTGACCCGGAACCGCTCGGCCAGGGCCGTCCGCAGGCGGAAGCCGCCGGGATCCGGGTAGAGGTGGGACTGGGGCAGCACGTGGCGGATCGCCGCCAGGGCCTTGGGCGACGGGCCGAGAGGGTTCTCGTTGCTGGCCAGCTTGGTGACCTTGACCAACCCCAGTTCGCGCTGCACCTCGTCGATGGGCTTGCCGGCTTTGTAGGGCTCCAGTTGTTCAATATAGTCGGGTACAAGGCGCATGTCGGTTCCCCTGGTTCGAATGTCGGGTATTATACGGGCGACACTGGCCGCAGCCAATGATGCGGCCACACGGACCTGGAGACGGCATGCCGATGAACGACGACCCGTTGGCTCCGGACAGTGACGGTTTCTGGCAGGCAATCGATCAGCGCCTCATCGACCTCGATCAGGGCCTCAACTGGCTGGATCTGAATCAGGCCCGTCTCGCCCTGCATGACCTGGCCGGTTCCATGCGCATGCTCGGCCTCAGCGATCTGGCGGCGCTCGCCACGATTCTGGACGACGGTTTCCAGGTCGACCCTCGGGCCCCACAACGCCTGGACGAATTGAACGCCCTGCAGGCCGCCGTCGAGACGGCCAAAGCCGCCGGCGGCCACATCCCCATGGTCCATGCCGCCCGCCATACCAAACGACTGCTCGTCGTCGCCGAGGGGGCCTGGGCCGATGCCCTCAAAGCCGCTGCGCCCGAAGGCTGGCGCGTGTCCATCGCCAAGGACGGTCGCACTGTCCGAGTCTGGCTGCGGCACGCCGATCTGCGGGTCATCGTCTGGGATCCTCGCATGACCGCCGGCAATGCGGATTCCTGGCCCGAACTCGTCCCGCCCGGCGTGCCGATCCTGCAATTGGGCCCCGACGCCGATGCCCCTCCGGCCCGGGTGCTGCCCGCCCATGCCTCTGCAGTGGAAATCTGGGACCAAGTCTCGGCCACCGCCCGATAGTCCAGCGCCGATGGGTCACGCCTCCGGGAGGTTTTCATGCAAAGACCGCCGACAGCGGGTTGTCGGCGGTCTTTGGACGCTGCGGTCTCAGTCTTCCGTGGATTCTTCGGAGGCGGGCTCGCCATCCCAACTGTGGAGCGCATCCAGCGGCTTCCGGTTGGTGAATCCCTCTTTGCGGCTGTGCCAGTGGGTGATTTCGTCCTCGTTGACCACCCAGCAGTAGAAGAACTCGGCCTCGCCCAAAAGGGCGGGGAAATCGACCAGGCCGCGTTGCAGGTCCCGCAGCAGGACGCCTCGGTCGTGGATGGCATGCACCCAGGTTTCCCGCAGGTCGCCAAAGGTTTCCTTTTCTCCGGTCAGGTGGTCCGCTGCGATCTGCCATTGGCGCTGCAGCGTTTCCGTGTCCGTGTCGCCGGTGATCCCGTCGATGCGGGCCTGCCGTAGCTGCCATTCCTGGTTGAGCAGGGCGTCGTTGGCTGATTTCAGCTCGTCGTACGCCGACCCGAGTTCCGCTTGGGCCCGGCTGATCAAACGGCGGAGCTCGGGGATGAGGGCATTGGCCTCGGCGAGCGAAAAGACAGTCATTGGGCCTCCATCGGGCACGGGCAAAGTTGCCGGCAGCGGTGATGCGCCGCACACGGCCATGCTGAGACCATCGCCGGATCGCGAACTGCCAGGATACAGGCAGCCACCCGAAACGGCGATGTTTAAAATCGCAAGGCGGCCACCGGAGCGCATGAACAGGCGCCTGCCCGCTGAAAGTTTAGCCAATGACGGGGTTTCTCGCCAAGGGGACCGGTTGTGATCGGCTATACACGTCAACGCTTGCGGGCAGGCTATGATGGCAGGCACACGGCCCGTGTCGGATCGATGCGGCCTGCCTCAGGGGGAATGCCATGAGTCTGAAACGCCTGATTGCTGCCGGCTGCCTGGCCGGTGCGCTGCTGACCGGCTGTGCGTCCACTTTGCAGACCCACCGGAGCCCGGCCGAAGTCCATACCAGCGTCGAGTCCCTGCTCAAAGCCAAGGGCTTCACCGGCGTGCAGGATAAAGAGGATGCTGGCGCCTTGCATGTCCACGCCGTCCGCATCGATGGCGTCCGGTACACGGAACGGACCTTCAAGATCGAGCAGGGGCCTTCCACACGTGTCGATCCGATCGCCCAGAACGGGAACATGACGACCTTTGAGGAACGGGTGGATCCGACCCGATTCACCTCGACTGATCGCAGCGACACCGTGCTTTATCAGGTGGACGTCGCCCTGGCCAAGGCTGGGACGCCCCGCAAGGTGACCGTGAAGGTCACGGCCAGCCCGGTCCCGGCCAGCAACAAGTACCGGGAAATCATCTGGATCGGCAACGAACCGCTCTCCGCCCGTCAGATCGAGGAATCGCTCTATCGGTCGCTGGAGAAAACCCTCTGAAGCAGCAGCGCCTTCCAAGTGAATCAAAAATCTGGGTTCCCCCGGCACGGGGAATTTTAAGGAGGGGGGCCGAACACACCGTTTGGTGCTCAGGCAATGCGTCTCTAAGTCTCACCAGGTGAGGGAGTGGGGCACCGGCGACGGGGCAGGCTCATAGTGCCAGGATCGGCGATCCTGCCCACCGAGGATCGTCGCCGGGTCGACCCGCAGGCGTG
>JACMPN010000638.1 GCA_014377495.1 Candidatus Sericytochromatia bacterium | reverse complement strand
TCGCCAACGGTGCCGGCATCCAGAGCCAACAGCTCCAGAACAACAAGGACATCAAGTTCTCGTATACGGGCCTCAGCGGCTACTGGTCGGGCACGACGGCATCGTCGGGCCAGCAGGTGACCGGGGTACTGGGGATCAAGAAGATCGCCGGTCAGGCCACCGACATGCGTTACTCCGTGGACCGTTTCGGCAACATCTTTGACAAATATGGGCAGGGCAATACGGCTGCTGACCATTACGACTACATCCCCAAGATCATCGATAACACCAAGGGCAACTACGTCGGCAACATCTTCGGCAACAACACCCGGGTCGGCCGCAAGGTCCAGCTCGATGGTGAAAACAACCGTACGGCGACGGCCCTCGGCTCGAATACGGTCAACGTGCTCGACTCCACCGAGAAGAAACCTCTGCTCGCCTTTGCCTCCCGAGACTACGGGCGCCCCGATGATCTCATCGCCCTGGCGAGCGCTACCGAGAACCCCGAGGTGTCCCCGGGCGTGAAGGTGGATAACGAAATCCGGAATGTTGACACGTTCAACCCGCAGTTTGCTGAAATGTACCTGGGCTTCTCCGATACCACCCAGACGACGGTGGGTTTCGGCTCCGGCAAGATCGACGGCTATGGCAACCGGATGAATCAGATTGTGTTTCTCCCCTTCCGGACTGCTAACAGCACCTTGGCGGATGCCGTGGTCAATCCGCTCGCCGATCGCGTCAAGCTGATGGATCGGGACTACAACGTCCTGGGTGTCGGCACCAAGGTGCAGATCGTCGACAACGCCTCCGGCGTCGTCGCCGGCACGGGCAACCCGCCGATCTCCACCGGGACGATCACGGGCCTCAGCGCGACGGGCGAGTACACCGTGTCGCATGACGATCCGGCGATCAGCCTCGATCCGCAACGGCAATACACGATCACCACCGTGCCGGACCCGAATGCCCGTCTGGCCGGCAACCTGGAGAATTCCTTCGTCAGCGCCATCAAGACGATCCTGGGTGGCAATGAATATAAGGAAGCCATCCGGGCGGGCCTGATGGAAGACCTGATGCTCAGTGCCTCGTCGTCCGATCCCTTCGGCGGAAGCCTGTCGGCAAAGTTGACCCTGCGTTACAACAAGCGTCAGGAGCGGGTCGAACTGTATCAGAACAGCTTTGCGGCCTTTTATAAGTCGACTTAGCTGACCGGCCGGCAAACAAACCGGGCCCCGCCATGTGGCGGGGCCCGGTTTGCGTTAGCGGGTCTGGCTGGTGGTGGCCAGGAAGCTGCCGAGGGCTCTCCCCAGCGTCGTGGCCCCTTTGCCGGGGGCGAGGAAGGCCAGACCGGCTGCCTGCCAGTGTGGCTGTTCGTCGGGCGACAGCAGCTTGGTCAGGACATCAAGGCAACTGGCCGTGTCGAACAGGTCAAGACGGGCCCATGCCTGCGTCGGATCATAGGCATCCGGTCGCCAGTCTTCGATCGGTTGGGGGAAGTTGTTGAACGGAAACAGGGCATGGGGCGCCGCCTGCAGCAGGCGTTCGACCAAGGCCGTCATCGGGGGGAGCAGCGGGCCGAACAGGGTCCAGGGCCGCAACTCCTCCTCGTGCCAGACGACGGAATTGGAGATCAGGGCCACCGGCAATCCCTGGGCCAGGGCCCGATACCGCCAGTAACGCCAGGCCTGTTCGACGAGGACGAGATCGGCCGCCGCAATGAAGCGGGTCATCAGATTGGGGACGAGTTCGTGATACGGGGCGATGGTCACGGTGCCGCGGGTTTCGGGGGCCAGGGGGCAGCCAGGGGTGACGACGACCAGGAGCACGGGCCGGCCGAGGGCCTGCAGATGCTGGGCGATCGTCTCGATCATCACGGGGTACCACGCCCCGAGGAGACGCACGCCCGCCAGCACCTGGACCTGCAGGCTGAAAGGGAGCAGGACGATGGCCGTGTCTAAGGGCAGGGCGTGGCGGCGGAGCAGTTCCTCGCGCATCTGGTAGCGGCTGAGGGCGCCTTCCATGCCGCCAAAAGGCTGCCAGGTGACGACGTTCTCTCCCGGTTGACCGGGCGGACAGGCGCGCAACCAGCCCTGGAGGGGCAGATCAGGCACGTCACCACCGGTATCCAGGCCGATGATCGGCAGGTGCAGGCTTTCGAGCCATTCGCTCGGTAGGCGGTCGGCCGGACTGTCTACGGCGCCGGGATCCCCCAGGACCAGCAGTTCAGCGCCGAAATCCTGGATGTAGTGGGCCACCCGGTCCCGGTCCGCAGCCTCGTTGTAGGGGCAGAGCAGCCAGCGACAGGTGTCTGGGTTGGTCACGTCCTCCACGAGGTAGTAAGCCAGGGTGGTGTGACAGATGACGAGCGCTTCATGGTCCGGGGGCAATTGTTCCAGGAAAGTCCGCGCGAAAAGGGCCTCCTCGACAGCGAGGGGGCCGGCGACGATTAAGGCGAGTTTCATCGAATGACGTTCAGCACGCTTTTCAGGGCAGCCTTGTTCGCCGCGATGAGGTTCGAAAACGTCTGAATGACGGCGCTGGCAGAGTTGATGTCCTGTTGCACCTGCGACAGGGCGCCCCCTTCGATGGTCCGCAACTCGATGTAGCCGACGATGGTGCCGAACCCGAAACCCGCCGCGTTGAACTTGACGGCGCCCGTGTTGGGATCCACCGTGTACCGGGTGGGCGGCGCCGTGGCGGTGCCGTCAGCATTGACGACAGCGTAATTCTTGACGCGGCCTTCACTGTCACGGGAGACGCTGATCCGCAGCGGAGCGCCGATGCCGTTGATCTGCTTGCCGTAACCGTCGACGAACGGACCGGCATCCGCCGGGACGGGTGCCGGCAGGCGGGTCTGCCAATCCTGCAGCGTCTGCGCCGTGTCCCCGGCAAACTGGGCCGAATAGAAATAGAGCTTGTTGGTGGCGACGGTGCGGGCCTCCATGAGGGCACCGATCGCCGCCACCGAAAAGTCGTCGGAGAGGAAGATCGCCTGGGCGTATGACATGAAAGGCTCCTAGCGGATGATCTGGGCGAAGGACTTGGATTCTTCTTGGAGGCCTTCCAGGAGGCGGGTGAGCAACTGCACGACCTGGCCGGCACGCTGCTGTTCGTCTGTGGCCCGGGTCAGTGAAGCGCCTTCTTTGGCTTTGAAGGTGATCCGGCCGACCGGCAGGTCATACAGCAGGCTGCCTGGCGGCAGGGCGGCGGTGGGCATGACGTAGTAGCCAGCCGAGGTGTTCAGGAGGTCATAGATCATGCCGTCGGACTTGACCTGATAGCGCGGGGTACCCCGATAGAGGCCGCCCGTCACGCTGTTCGCTTCGCACATGATCTCGTTGCCGGAGCCGTCGACAACTTTGTAGAGCGGACCGTTCGGGGTGGAGATCTGCTTGATCGCGATCGGGTCGCCTTCGACGCCGTTGTTGATGGAGAAGTAACCGTCCGCCGTTGAGCCTGCCGCAGTCGTCAGCAGGGCGGCGGCAGAACCGGCTGCGGTACCGGCCGACGAGCCGAACATCGGTTTGGACGGGTCGTCGACCTGTACGGCCGCCGCATAGAACAGGTTGTCAGCCGCCTTGAGCTGCAAATCGTAGGCGACACCGATGCTGACCAGCAAATTGTCGATAGAAAGTGGCATGCGTTCCTCCTGTCAGCGTTATTGGCTGATCAATGGCTGAAGCCGTTCAATGGCTTCGCGGCAGAACTCGCTGTCGGGATCCAACAGGGCGAGGCGCTGATACAACTCGAGGGCCTTGTCGTTTTCCCCCTGACCTTCGTGGATGACCGCCAGCACCTCCAGCACGTCCCGATGCTCGGGATCGAGCTCCAGGGCTCGGGAAAAGACGGCCAGAGCCTCCGGGATCTGGTTGGTCTCGACAAAGATCAGACCGGCTCGCACCAGCAGGCCGACATCCTCCGGGAAAATCTCGTGCAGCTGCTGCAACTCGTACAGCGCTGTCGGGTAGCGGCCCATCCGCCGGTAGATCTCGGCCACGGCCAGCCGGGACTCGAAGTGGCCCGGGTTGCGGACCAGGACCTGCAGGAAGTTTGCCAGGGCCGGGTAGTACTCGCTCAGCTCGCTATACACCATCGCCAGGCGCAGGTACTCGTCGGTGTTGCTGGGATCCAGTTGCAGCGAACGTTCGAACATGCTTTTGGCTTGGGCATACTGGGAATGGGTGCTGAAGTGAATGCCCAGGTTGTGGAAGGCTTCCGGCCGGGCCGGCTGCAGCTGTGTGGCCTTCATCCAGGTGTCCCGGGCTTCGTCCATCCGGCCTTGCGACATTAGGACACTGCCGAGGTTGAGATAGGCGTCGTAGAGGCGAGGGTCCTTGGCGATGGCTTCGGAGAACAGCTGGCCGGCCTTTTCGAGGTCCTGCGTCCGCTGCAGAATGGTCATTCCCAGGTTGTTGTGGCCTGCCCCCAGACCCGGGGCCATCTCGACCACCTCGGCGAAGATAGCCTCTGCCTTTTCCAGATCCTTGGCCTTGAGAGCCTCAAGGCCCTCGACCAGACGCTGCATGACGGCTTCTTGCGAGGCCGTGCTTTCAATGGCTTGAGTCATTAGACGCCTATTACCCGTGTGGCTGTGCCGCCGCCGCCAAGGATCACATTTTCCTGTTTGGCCATCGCCGTGATGGCCCGGTCGTGCTCGAGAGATTTCATTTCCCTGGCCGTGTCGGTGGGGGGATTCCAGAGCAGATTCAGCTGGCCGGTGAGCTCCGCCTGTTCCTCGGCTTCCGAGAGGACTCTGGCCTCGAGGAGATAAGGATCCTCGGCATAGCCCTGCAGGACCTGCGTCCCGGCGCCATGGGGCCGCCGCTCGCGTGCTTCCAGGCGCTGGATCATCGCGTCGAGCTTCGCGGTAATCGGGTCGGGTCCCGCCACGACATTGATCAGCTCCAGCGGTCCGGTCCCCCGGAACATGTCCGTTGGTGCAACTGACATGGCCACCCTCTCCTTCTGTCTGCTTGAGCCTTTATTGTAGGCTGCGTCCCGCCGTCGTTGTGGCGATTAACACATTGCTAATGGATTCCACATATTCGGCGGGTTAGGCGCCCTTGGCCATGTACTTGTCTTGGAAGACAATCATCTCACCCCGGATGCCGGGTCGGACTCCCTTGCCCGGCACCAGCACGGCGTCGGCCCAGACCGGCGACGGCACGTAGCTGAGGCGCAGCGTGGCGTTGACGACCCCACCGGCCGGGGCGTTGGCACCGCCCTGGATGACGACGTCCTTGAACAGGCCCAGCCGGAAGATGTCCTTGTACGCCGGCTTGCGCATGATCTCCATGATCAGTTCCGACAGGGAGTTCTGGTCTTGGGCCCGCTGATCCACCTCACGGATGATCGTGCCGGTGCTCGAAGTGAACTGTCGCAACTGGCCCAGCCGGCGGGCCTTGTTGGTTTCGTGGACGTCAATGTTGTAACCGTTGACGTAAGTGCGGTCGAGGGATCCGTTGCCGTTGTCGTCTTCGGTGGCCTGCAGGATGCCATCGGCATTCCGGTCCTCATTGACGTTCAGCGTCTCATCGGGCGCCTGATACGTCTGGAAGCGGGCCAGTTCGAAGTTGCCGAAAATCGGCGCATTGGCATTGCCGTTGACCGTGGTGCCGTTAAATGAGGTGATTTCGATCTGCTTGCCGATCCAGTTGCCATTGAACGTCTCGTCGATTTTGCCGCTGCCCGGCATGATCTCATTGGACTTCGGATCCCGGAAGTTATTGCCGTTGACGGTGTCGAAGTAGCCGAGTCCGTTCGTGCGGTTATTCAGCACGGTCTGGGAGACCTGGCTGATCACGCCGTCGTTCGCGCCGGCGCCATTCGCTGCGAAAGTGTTCACGTTGTAGGCGGCCGCACTGACCTCGACCGAGCGCTGATGGACGTAATAGGTGTTCGCAAAACGGAGATCATCGTTGCCGGCATTGCCGTCGTTGCCGACGTCCGACCTGAGGGTGGGGCCGTCGTCGGCGGTGGCGCCGCCAAGTAAGTCGCCGTTACTGGTGGCCAGGTAACCTTCCCCAAAGCCGCCGCCCTGCCACTTGATCTTGCTCTGATTGCTCTGGCCGGTCAGGGAGCCGTCACCGGCATCTGCCGAGGTGTTTTTGCCCTGGCTCAGGTAACCCTTGAAGCCGGCCGCATCCGAGTTCTGGCTGTAGCCGTCCACGTACGAATACTGCATCTGGCTGGGCCGCCAGGCATACAGGTAGTTGATGCCGGACCAGAAACCGCCGGTGCTGACGGTCGTCTCGTACTCTTTGACTTTCTGGTTCAGGCCAGGGGTCAGAATGGCCAGAACGGGGTTTTGGTCATTGGACTCTTCGGACCGCATCGTGATGCCGATCTTCTGCTTGATGTCCAAAGCGGCGCCGTGCTCACTGAAGGCCCGCATCCGCACCGACCCGGCCCCTCCTTGGCCGGTGATGGCCGCATAGATCGGCACGTTGGCGTCGGCCAGCTCATGTTTGCCGTCGCCGTCCACGTCCGCTCGGTCGTCAATGCCGTCTTTGTTCGCATCGTTGCCAATGCCGGCAAAGGCAGTTGCATAGTTTAGGTAGCCGTTGCCCTTGCTCCCGTTCCAGACGAACTTGTTCTCCGTGGCGCCCAGGCCGTCAGCGACGAATGCCGCCGAGGTCGCCTGCAGCAGGCCATTGTAAGCCTGCTGCAACTGGCCGGTGATCATGTTCAGGCGGTTCTGCATGGCGCCCCTGAACTGTTCAAGGAAACCTGCATCGAACTGGTCATCGGCGGACGCCCGGGCAATGGCAATCTTTTCGTTGGTCGTCGGCTGGAAGGTGCCACCTTTTTCCAGGATCGGCCGGCCACCCGGGAAGGTCCGGGAATTGGTCAAGGCGCTGGAATAGACGGACGAGGCGGAAAACGGCATGGCCTGCTCCCTTTTCAGTGGCGGGGGGCGACAAGCGGAGTCCCCTTCATGAGCTTATCGCTTCCCGCGTCGGTTGGCTGTCTCCGGCAATGGTGATTTCATCCGCGCTTAACACAGCCTCAACACCCGGTGCAGCGGGTCACCGGGTGTTGAATGGCCTCAAACGCCGCCCGCCGGATTCCCCAAGGGGGAATCGGGGGGGGGGCGAACGGAGTTGGAGGTTTCTTGTCCCTTCGGGAGGGATAGGAGCTGTTGATCAG
>JACMPN010000637.1 GCA_014377495.1 Candidatus Sericytochromatia bacterium | reverse complement strand
GTTGGCAGTGCGGGTCCCGGACTGGGTGGCGAGGGACATCGTCTTCACGAGGGGCGAGCGGGTCGGGTAGTTCTGGAGGATGCCGGCGGTCGGCTGCAGGGGAACGACGGCGCTGGAGCAGCCGGTGGCGAACAGCATGCCCAGGCCGAAAACGGCGGTGGTCAGCGTCTGCATCAGGCTTTTCATCGTTAGCACCCTCAGGTCGTACGGCTTCTTAACACTGGCGGGGTAACCTCGGGGACCCCCTCAGGTCCCGGCGGCTGGCGACCTGTCCCTTCCGGGCGTGGGCTGCCTTACCTCTCCTTCTTTTTTATACCCCCGGCACCCGCTGCATAACCTAATTCACACGAACTTAACCAAAGAGCGCCAAGCAGCTGCTGACCAGCTCCGTGTTAGTTAATCGTTAATTAACAGACCGAGCATGGGGCCGTTGTAGCGTTTCAGGGAATGCGCCCAGCATGCGGGTCCTGACCGGAGGGGCACCTGACTTAAGACCTGGTTAACGCCCTGTTCCGACTAGACTGATCCCGGGACCGTGTCACCGCGCCCCGGAACCTGCGCCCCGACTCGTCCGTCGCCGCCTATAAGGAGACTCATTGCCATGTCCAAGACCCTCGTCGGCGCCCTGATCGCCCTGCACCTGTCCAGCTACGGCGCCGCACTGCCTGTCATGGCGGCCGAATTGCCGAAGGGCCCCGAAACAGCCAACCCGGACGCCCGGTTCGCCGTACCGCCCCGGACGATCCGGGTCGTGGGCGATGGGAGCGTGCGTGTGGCCCCCGATCTGGCCACCGTGTCGCTCGGCATTGAGGCGACCGCCAAACAAGCCGTTCAGGCCCAGGCCGCTGCGGGCAGCAAGACCCAGGCCGTCATCACCCGTTTGCAGGCGATGGGCATCGCCAAGGCTGACATCCAGACCTCCGGCCTGCAGCTTTCCCCGGAATATGCCCAAAACCCCAAACCCGACCAGACGATCGAGGAACGGCTCGTCGGCTACCGGGCCACGCTGCAACTCCAGGTGCGCTGCAAGCCCGAGCAGGCGGGTCCTGTCGTCGATACGGCGGTGGGCGCCGGCGTTAACCGGATGGAGGGTATCCAATTTTCCCGCAAGGCGATCGACAAGCCCCGGCAGGATGCGATCGACATGGCGATGGCCCAGGCGATGGCGCAGATCCGGGCCACCTTGAGTCCGCTGGGTCTGACCCTGAAAGAGGTCCGCCAGATCGACGTCAGTGACAGCAGCGGCATGCCTTCGCCACGGCAGATGATGGACAACTATGGCGGCGGCGCCACGGCCAAGATGTCCACGCCCGTTGCCCCCGGCGAGTTGGAGATCCGAGCCAACGTCACGGTGATCGCCACCTTTTAAGCCATGACAACGGACGAGGTCAGCGACAGACGGCCGCATCCGGTGGGTGTCGCATGGAGACAGCCTCATTTGTGATGAACCGGGTGATGGCTGGTAGTGCGTCAGCGTGGGCGCCATCGCCAGAAAGCGCATGATGGCTAGCTCCTGCTCAAGGACCAACACAGGATGCACCCCACGACACCCCGAGCCATCCATGACTGGAAAAGACCTTGTCCGGCAGCTTAAAACCGCTGGCTGCACACTTGATCATAGTCACGGGAGTCATCACATGCAGATCCAGAACGACCCGAGTCGGGTGGCCAGCAGCAAAGTCCGTTGCGGGTGCGGACGTGAACAGCCCTGACGCCAACGGATATACGGCCTTGCACAGCCAGGCCAACGTGATCGAGACCCTGCTCACACACGGCGGCAAGCCTAACGCACGCACCAAAGCCGGTCTGACGGTATTGGACATGACTGCCAAAAACGAAGGCCAGTACGAGCCTGATACGGCCGCACCGCCCATCCAGGCTGGGGCAAAAAGGCGCCCCGTGCTGCCGGAAATGATGCGGCCCTGGCCATCGTGACGCTGATCCACGCCGGGGCCAATCCAGGCCTCAAACACCGTGACGGCAAGACGGCCCTGGACATCGCCGAAAACAAGACGTTCGGCGTCTCGCAGAGTGCGATCCTGACGGGCGCCGCCAGTTAACCAACCGGCGATGGGGCCTAACCCCGCCGTTTCGGGGGCGGAGCGCCGTTGGTGTTCTGGTCGATGGTCGCTTGGCGGCCGGCCAGGATGGCGTCGCTGATCACATGCACCTTATCGCCCACGGATTTCTGCGCGCTGCCCAGATTTTTGCCGACGCCCTGCCGGACGCCATCCACCAGCTTGGCGGACTTCTCAAACAGGTCGTTCACACCGTCCTTCAGTTGACTGCGGGTCTCCGTGCCTTTGCGTGGGGCGAGCAACAGGGCGACGATCCCGCCCAAGGCGCTCCCGACGATGGCCCAGGCGAGAAATGCGCCAGCTTTGCTGCGATTTTGCGTCGACATGTCGGGATACCTCGATCATTCACGATGACGCCACGAGCGAGCGCTCGCTCACGGGGCGTCCTCCCACATTGCGCCTCACCCCGGGGATTGTCAAAGCATGTGAGGGCCTGTCACGACACCCGGCGGCGGCCCGACGGCCCACACGCCTTTGCCCATCCCACCAACGGCACCGCTGATCGGGAGGCCTCCGCCAAAGACGCCTGGAGC
>JACMPN010000636.1 GCA_014377495.1 Candidatus Sericytochromatia bacterium | reverse complement strand
TACGACACAGGCGCTTATTCAAATGTTTTGTCCATGCGTACTGTCGTCAAGTGGACCGGTACAGCCTGGACTTCGATCACGGGCTCAACGATCACGATCAATACGACGACCACGGCTGTCGCCTTGATCGAAACGGCCGATGCCACGATCACTCCTAATGACATCATGGGTGTCGTCACGGTCAGCGGGGCGGTTTCGACCGTTACACCGTTCGGTGCTTCCCCCATTCACAACCAGACCGACGTCAACGCCCGGGCTGCTGTTGTCACCAGTGAACTGACGGCAAACCGGGATCCCCTCGGTGATCACCCGACGCCGACGCCGACCCCGACCCCGACGGCCACCCCGACGCCCACACCGATCCCGACGCCGACGCCCACACCGACACCGACGCCCACGCCAACGCCGGTCCCGACGCCGACCCTGGCGACCTGCAGCGGCATGCCGGTGATCAGTAACATTACGTTCAGCCAGACGATCTTTACCAACCCGCCAAGCTTCAACATCACCTACACCACCGATATCCCGGCCACGACCCGGATGGATATTGGCGCAACTGCCTCGCTCGGTACGACCTACTTTTCGAACGGGACGGCGCTCACCAGCCATACCATCCCTTGGAACAACGTCACTACCGGGACGTATTTCATCCGATTGCGCTCAGACAACGCCTGCGGCGTGACGACCGCTGACATTCAGTTCAACGTCTTCTAGTCAACGGAGTTCAGGCAGCAGTTCATCCAACGGGTCGGGACCCGGACTGAAGCCGGCAACCAAGGGCGTATCGCTCTTGGTTGCCGGCTTCAGCTCGTTTCAGCCTGACCAGGGAGGCAGTCGCAGGCCGCCGCTGCAGGCGTACCTTGTGGATGGCCTTCCAGCCCTCTTTTTCGGCCCGCATGACCTTGGGATCGCACTTCCGGGCCAGGTAAGCCAGCTCCCGCGCCGGCTTGCGGAAGTGCTCGACCCTGGCCGGATCGACCCACCCACCCCGGATCCCGGCCAGCACGGCACAATCGGGCTCATGCTCCTGCCCACAGTCCCGGAAGGCAGCACGGCCCGAATGGCTGAATCGACGTCGGGACAGAGGCCGGCCTTGGTGAGGACGATGACCGGCTGCGCCCCGCTGCCGGTGGCCATGACGAGGTAATGCTCCAGCCGCCGGAAGTTGCCGTCCCGGTTCGAGACCCATCCGCACGGCATGATGCACTGCAACCCGCCGACAACGACCGTTTCGGTGCTATGCTCGGACATGACCGGCAGGCCCTGGCACCGGATAATCAGCCAACCAACCGGCGGTACATCCGGACCGGCAGGGGCCCGACACCGGCCGGGCACGATCCCCACGTTCCCTCAACGAAGAGGAGGCCCTTTCATGGCAACCATTGCAGCCGTCTACACCCGGGTCCTGGGCGACATGTCCGGCAACGAGGACAACCGCAGTTCGATCCAGGTGATGAAGTGCCGGGAGTTCTGTCGCCAGAACGCCTACAGCATCAAAGACGAGTTCATTTTCATCGAGACGATCCCATCCGTCGGTAGCGACGGCAACCGGCCTGTTTATGACGCAATGATGAAACTGGCCTACAGCGACCCGTCCCCCTTCAAGGCGATTATCGTCCTGGAGTTGATCCGCTTCATGCGGGACCGGGACATCCGGGACCAGACCAAGGAACGCCTCCTGGTCCACGGGGTCAAGCTCGTCTCCATCAAGGACGGCGCCCGCATTTTCTGAGTCGCGGATGGCCATCGTCTACACCGTGACCGGGACCTGAGCTGCGACATCCGGGACGGCATCGTCGGCACCCGCAGGGCCTGCACCGGCCAAAATGTAATAAAACAGCCACAAAAGATTGACCTACTTGAAATGCTGCCGGAGGATGCTGCCGAAATGTGGCAGGCACGTGCCTGCCAACAGGTTGCACGCGCCCACTGGAGCCCCTGATGAGCAGCGCTCAATCCCCCACGCCGGCCGTTCCCGCCACCGTTGTCACGACGATCAACGGGCGGATTATTGCCCTCGCCCAACAGTCCCTGGGGCAAACCGAAGCAGGGGCCATCTTCCAGGCAGCCTGGGGCCTGGGCGAGGCAGATCCGGACCTCTGGTATCCTGCCGCCACCTGGTTCTCAGCCTGCCGGCAGTTGGCCGGACAGGTCGCGGAGGAGACGTTGCAGACGATCGGTGCGGCCGTCGCTGACGGCATCGTCTCACCGATGGGGGCCGTCTCCCCCCACGCCGTGCTGGCGACCGTGCACACGGTCTTTCAGACCTACAACTGCGGCGAATCGTCGGGAATCGTCGCCTACGTGCCCACCGGACCGCACTCGGCTGAGATTTTCACCAGTACGCAGATGCCCTGTGCCATGTCGATGGGGTACTTCACCGCCGTCGTCCAACGTGCCGCGACGACGGCCAAACTGGTCCATACCCCCCGTGGCTGCCGGAACGACGGTGCCACCAGCTGCGTCTACCACGTCGTCTGGTAAGACCGGGGCTACCGCCTTAAAACGTCGCCCGGCTCAATCCGCCGTCGACCGCGAGGGACGTGCCCGATACGTAAGCCGCCGCCTGCGAGGCGAGAAACGCCACCACATCGCCGATCTCCTGGGCAGCCGCCAGGCGACGCAAGGGGATTTCGGCGGCCACCCCGGCAAAGTACGCCGCTTCGGTGATCCCGTCCTGCGCCATGCGGATCTCGGCGAGATGGTACTGGCGATCTGTAAGGGCGTGACCCGGCAGGACGGCGTTGACGGTGATCCCGTCCGGACCGACCTGGGTGGCCAGCGTCTTCGTCAGGGCCGAGAGCCCGGCCCGCAGGGTGCTGGAGATGGTCAGCAGGGCCTCGGGTTGTTTGGCGACAAAACTGGTGATATGGATGATCCGCCCCCAGCGCTGCTTTTGCATCTCGGGGATGACCAGCCGGCACATGCGCACGACGTTCAGCAGGGTCGAGTCGATGCCCGTCTGCCATTGCTCGTCCGTGAGGGCCATGAACGGCGCTGCCGGCGGGCCACCCGTGTTGGTGACCAGGATGTCGATCTGGCCGAACCGGTCCTTGGTCTGCTGCACCCAATGCTCGAGATCGGCAAGCTTCGTCACGTCTGCCGTCACAGCCAGGACCGGCTGACCGGATCCCGCCTCCGTCAGCTCGGCCTGCGCCACGGCCAGGGCCTCGGAACTGCGGGCACAGATCGACACCCGGCACCCTTCCCGCACGAGGGCCAGGGCCGACGCTTTCCCCAAACCCTTGCTGCCGGCCGCCACCATGGCGACGCGGTCGTGAATGCCGAAATCCATGCCGAGGTCCTTCCTGAACGGGGTGGCCTGTTGCCACGCTAGCGGCCACTGTAACACCGGCGGACTGCAATGCCTTAAAGGAGCATTGCCGGGACTATCTCAAAGCCAGGTTGTGTCCAAATCCTCGGCATAGCGGCGGATCGAGCCCCGGCAACATTGGACGCCGCCATCCGGGGAGCTGTCCCCCAGCAGGTTCAGCGGATCGACGACCGCTTCTTTGTCGCGCCCGACACTGTAGAGGGCCTTCGCCTGCGAGGTGCGCAGGCCGCCATG
>JACMPN010000635.1 GCA_014377495.1 Candidatus Sericytochromatia bacterium | reverse complement strand
TCTGTGCGGCCGCCGAAGACCTCCATGGTGGCGATGCCACCCTGTATGCGATGGCCCAGATCACCCTCCTGCAGGACATCATCGCCCGCAGCGGCGGCCGGGTGCATCTGGCGACGACCGTGGCCGAACTGGCCGTACCTGACGGCCACCTGGCCTGCATGCTTTCCCTTGAGGGCGCCGAGCCCCTCTGTGCCGATCCGTACCTCTTCGATCTCTTCCACGGCTTGGGGGTCCGGATCATCAGCCTGACCTGGAACGGCAAAAACGAGCTGGGCTGCGGCATCGGGGCCCACGGCGGCCTGACCCCCCAGGGGCGGGAATTCCTGGCCGTCCTCGCCGCCAAACCGCTGGTCCTCGACATCGCCCATCTGGCCCCGGCCAGCGTCGACGACGTCCTCGCCCTCTGGCCGCGGCCGATCATCGCCAGCCACACGAACGTACAGGCTCTCTGCGCCCATCCCCGGAACCTCACCGACGCCCAGATCGATGCCGTCGTCGGCACCGGGGGCGTTGTCGGCCTGACCTTCGTCCCCGGCTTCCTGAAATCCGGCGGCAAGGCCGACATCTCCGACGTCGTCCACCATGCGTCCTACCTGGCGGACCGGGTGGGGACGGAGCATATCGGCTTCGGGTCGGACTTCGACGGCGGCCTGTCGGTGATGGTCGAGGGGCTGAAGACCGCCGATCAGTACCGTGACCTGTTCGCCGCCTTGGGCAGGGCCGGATTCAGTGCCGCCGAGCTGGACCGGATGGCCCATGGCAACTGGCAACGGGTCTTTGCCGCCAACCTGGACGCAGTGGCGCTCCCATAACCGCGGATGCCGGACTACCCCGAGACCCCGCCTCAGAAGGCTACCGGATCGTCGGGGGCGCCAGCGGCGAACCAGGCCTGGATGTCACTGATCTGGGTGGGGGTCAGGCCGATGCGGGCGCCGTTCAGCTGGGCCATTTCGGCAATGCGGGCCTGGCGCGTGACATCCAGGCCGTAGGTGCCGAGCGGGACGTTGCTGTGACAAAACAGGCATTTGCCACCGGCCGTGACACGCTGCACCGTGCTGCTGTAAGTCCGCAACCGTGCGGCCACCGGGGACGGGATCGGGCTGGGCACCGGGATGGGGCTGGGCACCGGGATCGGGGTAGCCGCAGGAGCCAGGGTGGCCACCGGGGCCGGATCCGCTGGCGGTGACCCCGTGACGGCACCGCCCGGCGACTGACAGGCCGCCAGCGTGAGCGCCAAACAGGTCAGACCAATGGCCACAAGGCAATTCAACATGGGGCCCCTCCGGATCGGGTGGATGGGACCCGGAAATGCCGGGTCTCCCCTATAATGGTGACTACGAGGATCAAGCATGCGCTCATTCGTTGTGGCACTGATCACCACAGGCAGTCTCATCTGCATGCCCCTGACGGTTTGGGCGGCGCCACCGACACCTGTCCCGACGACGGCGCCGGCCACCGAAAGCGTTCCGGCTCCAGCTCTGGATCCGTCTGACGGCGCCGCCGATGACGGCACGGCTGCCGCCGAGGCCCGCCAGGCTCAACAACGGCGTGACCAGCTGGCCCTGCATCAGGGCTTGGCAATCGCCGCCCTGATCGGCATGGTCTGCACGGGCATCGTCGGACAGGTGCTCCATTATCAACGCGACGTCGCCCTTGAAGTCCCCGTGGCCCTGACTGCCACCCACATCGTGCTGGCGAGCACGACCACCCTGTTGTACGGGAGTGCGGCGACCCTGGCCCTGACGGCACCCCCGCCGACCCAGCCAGCCCTGGGCGCCGGCGGCTTCGATCCGATCGTCCTGCACCGGGGGATATCCTGGCTGCATGCGGCCACCCTGGGGGCCACGGTGACGCTGGGGCTGATGAGTGTGCTCAACGTGCGGGGACTCGCCGGCGTTCACCAGGCACTGGCGTGGACAACGACCGGCCTGATGGCTTTCTCAGGAGGTTTGATTGTCTTCAATTTCTAGTCGTCTGGCGCTCACGACCCTGATGGCCCTGACTGCCGCACTGCCG
>JACMPN010000059.1 GCA_014377495.1 Candidatus Sericytochromatia bacterium | reverse complement strand
GTCCTCGATCGGTGCCGGGGCACCGTTCTTGCCATTGGCCAGGATGATCAGCTCCTTGATGCGATCGGTGATCTTGAGATACCCGTCGGCGTCCAACTCGCCCACGTCACCCGTGTGGAACCAGCCGTCGGCATCGATGGCATCCTGATTGGCCTCGGGCAGCTTGTAGTAACCCAGCATGACGTTCGGTCCCTTGACGCAGATCTCGCCCAATTCGGCGATTTTCACCGTCACTTCGGGGATCACCGGACCAACGGTGCCAAAGCGGAC
Source organism: Candidatus Sericytochromatia bacterium (assembly GCA_014377495.1). Lineage (GTDB taxonomy): Bacteria > Cyanobacteriota > Sericytochromatia > JACMPN01 > JACMPN01 > JACMPN01. The sequence continues at coordinate 9,011 of JACMPN010000059.1, read as the reverse complement.
CTTGCCGGGCAGATTCAACGAGATGACCGGGCTGGTCTCGGTCAGGCCGTAGCCCTCGCAGACCGCCAGGCCGGCGATATGAAAAAACTCGCCGATCTCTTTGATCATCGGGGCGCCGCCGCAGACGATGATCCGCATCCGGCCGCCGAGGCGATCCCGGATCTTGCTGAAGACCAGCTTGTCGGCCACGGTGTACTGCAGGCCTTGGGGCTTGTTTTCCAGACGGTGACGGCGGCCGACACTGGTGGCCCAGCCGAACAGTTTTTGCTTGAACGGTGATCCGGCCTGGATGCCGTCGTTGATCCGGCCATAGACCTTTTCGAGCAGGCGCGGCACCGTCGCCATGATCGTCGGGCGCAATTCCATGAGGTTGGCAGCCACCGTGTCGATGCTCTGGGCAAAGCCGATCGTCGCCCCGGTCTGCGTCATGGCGTAATAGACGACCCGCTCCAGGACGTGTGACAGGGGCAAAAAGCTGATCGACGTGTCTTCGGGAACCAGGCCAGCCAGGGGGATGATCGTCGTCGCCTGTGACAGAAAGTTGTGGTGGCTGAGCATCACGCCCTTGGGGTTGCCGGTCGTGCCGCTGGTGTAGATGATCGAACACATGGCATCCGGATCCATCTGGGCCTGACGGGCCGACCGTTGCGGCCCCATCTCCCCTTCCATTGCGGCACCCTTGCTCAGGCAGTCGTCCCAACGGTGAATGGTCCGGCCTTCTTGAGCCGGTGATTGTTCGCCGATCAACACGATCTCCCGCAAGTCAGGACAGCTGTCGACGATCTCCAGCACCTTATCCAGCAGTTTGCGGTCAGACACGATGACCGTCTGGGCGCCGGAGTCCTGCAGGATATAGGCCGCCTGGGCGGACGTCAGCGTCGGATAGATCGGGACGTTGACCAGACCCGCCTGGTGCATCGCCATATCGGATACCAACCACTCATAACGGGTCTCGCACAGGAGCGCCACCCGATCGCCTGCTTCCAGGCCGACCGACATCAGCCAGTTGGCCAACTGATCGACTTTGGCGCTGTACTGGCGCCAGGTGATCGGTGCGTAGGCGCCATTCGACTTGTACAAGATGGCCGGACGGTCGGCGCCGCGCTTGGCCACATCCTGAAACATGGTGGCGATCGTGCGTTTCATCGTGTTCCCTCTCGTGCGAAATGGGTTGGTCGGTTCTATGACCTTATTCAGGGGTTTACCATAACAAAAAATCGGCTGGGGCCAAAGCCTGTGGGTGAGCGCATAGGCGGTCATGCAAAGAATGTTGCCCTTTGACAGCGGGCGGTACGGATGGTAAACCGTATCTGTCGGCCGAAGCGGCGGACACCCCATCCGGGGCGCATAGCTCAGTTGGTTAGAGCGCTACGTTGACATCGTAGAGGTCACTGGTTCGAGTCCAGTTGTGCCCACCATTCAGTTTTAGGCCGGTGATCCATGTTGGATCACCGGCTTTTCGTGTGCGCACAGGGATTAGACAAGTCCGTGTAAGCTGTGGCAAAGCAATACAAAGCCAGGCAAGAAGCTGCGCGGGCGTGGCGTCTTGGCACCCCATGCGTGACGTGTGGCCAAGGCCTATTTGCAAGCCGCCACAGGGCACGCAGTCCCCGGGGCCCATGCCGCTGTTCGTTGGATCGGGATGGGCGCCAGTGCCCCGGTGGGACTGTCGGTACTGGCCGCCGGCGGGGTACGCGCGGCGACCTGGTCCCGCCTGAACAGGCGATATGAGGTCGATCCCGTCGCCATCCGGGTCGGACGGCGCGATCGGCGAAGGCGTGGATCGTCATGGCAACGGTCTGTCCGGCGGTCGCGTGCCCGGCACGCCCCCGAACGATCCGAGCTTCCCGTCAGCGGCCAATCTCACCCAAGCCGGGCCGCTGGGCAAGTGGTCTCAACCCGACTTCGTCAAGGCATTGTGCACCGGTATCCGTCCAGACGAGTCGTCGATCCACCCATTCATGCCTTGGAAGCTGGCCGGCCAGATGAAGGACGAAGAAATCACCGCCACCTGGCGATATCTGCAATCAGTCCCGCCCAAGGCCACTGGCGGTCGTTAGGCGCTGACAAAAGAGGCCTGCTGCATGTCAGTCCCGTTTTGGTGCGTCAAAGCACGTACAGGGCGTTATCGTGATCGCTGCATGCTGCAAACCCTTTGCCGAAGGTGCCCATCCGGGCAGTGCAGCACGTCTCAAAACAAATTTGCACTGCTTCTTTGACAAAACTTCATATGTTTTTATATCCTTAAAACAAGGGCAAGGGGGCCCCGTTTGAAATGACGTATGGCCAGGTGACTGATCGGGGTGGGGCTCACGCACTGTTGCGTTCCCTCCGCGCCGAGGTTTGGTCGCCGACCGAGTTGATAGGGCTGTTGCAGCAGCTCCAATACGTCTATCGGTACGTGATGGGCGAAGATTTCCGTTACCGGTCACTCTGGACGGTGGAAATTCCCCTGAGCGAGCGGCTGCAGCCCTGGCCGTACGAGACCCTCACGGCCCTTGATGTCTGCCTGTCGGCCATGGGCGCACAGTCGGCCTACCAGCCATCCGCAGCCACCGAGCAGGTCTGCGACCAATGGACGGGCCTGGCGGATGGCGATCCCCTTCTTGCGCTTGTGACGACTGCCATGGGTGGGTATTGGCCGGAGCCTGCCCTACGGTCGGCCCTGCGCGAAGCGCTCTGGCAGCAACCGGACCTCTACAACGGAGACAGCCGATTCTGCTGGTCCGCGGGAGGTCCCGAAGGCGAAGGACGCCGCCAACTCTGGCAAGGCATCATGGCCCTGGGGCCCAAGCCCGCCCGCGTCGCCCGCGAAGCCCGTACCGCTCGCCACACCTGGTACGACGACCTGCTCCGCTATCGGCAGGTACCGGTTGCTGTTCCCACTGTTGTCGCCTGGGCCAAGATGCAGTCTTGAGGCTAGTCCGTTAAAAAGCCGCCTTACGACTGCGGCTAATTCTTGTCAGGTGCGTACTGCCGGGCCAAAGCGACGTCCATCATGCGGCGGATCAGGCACACTTGACTGCAAATTTGGCGGGCGGACGGTGGATGCGGTCGTGTCCAACCGTTGCAATCGGCGGATTTGCCCCAGCCTCGGGGGCCTTGTGGCTGACCATTCTGTGGTGGTTCGGGCCCGTCCATGGCTAGACTGGGGCTGTCCCCTGCACTGTCGCTCTGGAAGGTGTCCGTCATGTGGTTGCGTTGGTTGATCTGGGTTGCGGTCGCCTGTCTGGGCGCTTTTGCCTTTGCGACGTTGGCCATGGCCCGGGGTGAGAGCGTCAGCGCTGCCTGGATGCTCGTCGCCGCAGCCTGCACGTATCTGATTGGCTACCGGTTCTATAGCCGGTTCATCGCCGAACGCATCTTCAAGCTCAGCGCCGATCACCCGACACCGGCCGAGCGGATCAACGACGGTCACGACTTCGTGCCGACCCACCGGGGGATCGTCTTCGGTCATCATTTTGCCGCCATTGCCGGTGCCGGCCCTCTGGTCGGACCGATCCTGGCGGCGCAGTTCGGCTTTTTGCCGGGCATCCTCTGGATCGTCATCGGGGCGGTCATCGGCGGCGCCGTCCAGGACCTCGTCATCCTCGTCGCCAGCATGCGCAAGGACGGACGCTCGCTCGGGCATCTGGCCAAGGACGAATTGGGGCCCATCGCAGGGCTCGTCGCCCATGGGGCCGTGCTGGCGATCATGATCATCCTGCTGGCCGTGCTGGCGCTGGTCGTCGTCAAAGCGCTCGCCCACAGTCCCTGGGGGGCATTTTCCATTGCGATGACCATCCCGGTCGCCCTGTTCATGGGGCTCTACCTGCGCTTTGTCCGACCGGGCCGGGTGGGCGAAGCCTCGGTGCTGGGCCTAATCGGAGTCGCGGCATCTCTTTGGGGTGGTCAGGCCGTTGCCGCCTCCACTTGGGCAACTGCCTGGACCCTGACTCCGGTCGCCCTGACCTGGTGGCTGATCGCCTATGGCTTTGCCGCTTCCATCCTGCCCGTCTGGCTGCTGCTGGCGCCCCGTGACTACCTGAGCAGCTTCATCAAGATCGGCACCGTGCTGGCCTTGGCCGGTGGCATCCTCTGGGTCCTGCCCAATCTGCAGATGCCGGCGATTACCCAGTTCGTGGACGGTACGGGACCTGTCTTCAGTGGCAGCCTCTTTCCCTTCGTTTTCATCACGATCGCCTGCGGGGCCATTTCCGGGTTCCACGCCCTGGTCAGTTCCGGCACGACACCCAAGATCATCGCCAGCGAGCCGGACGCCCGCTTCATCGGCTACGGCGCCATGCTCATCGAGTCAGGGGTCGCCGTGATGGCCCTGATCGCCGCCTGTGTGCTCACGCCCGGCGTTTACTTTGCGATCAATGCGCCGCCCGGTGTGGTGGGCGCCGATCCCATCGCGGCCACGGCCCTGATCAGCGGCTGGGGCTTTCCTGTGCAGGCCACGGAGATGGCCCAGTTGGCCAAGCAACTCGGTGAGGACTCCCTATTTGCCCGGACGGGCGGCGCACCGACCCTGGCGGTCGGCATGGCCCATATCTTTTCCCAGGTGGTCGGCGGACCGGGGATGATGGCCTTCTGGTACCACTTTGCCATCATGTTCGAAGCCCTCTTCATCCTGACGACCATCGATGCCGGCACCCGGGTGGGCCGCTTTATGCTGCAGGATTTGCTGGGCCACGCCTGGCCCAAGCTGGGTGAGACGACGTGGACGCCGGGTGTCGTGCTGACCAGTGCCCTGATCACGGCCGGCTGGGGCTACTTTCTTTATCAGGGCGTCGTCGATCCCCTGGGCGGGATCAACAGCCTCTGGCCCCTCTTCGGCATCGCCAATCAGTTGCTGGCTGCGATCGCCCTCTGCGTCGGCACCACCGTCATCCTGCGCCAGGCAAAACCCCTCTATGCCGGCGTCACGCTGTTGCCGCTGGCCTGGTTGTTGGCCGTGACGATGAGCGCCGGCTGGGAAAAACTGTTTTCCGCCTCACCGAAAATCGGCTTCCTCGCCCATGCCGCCCTGATAGACGGGATTCTCGCCGCCGGGGGGGTGCCGGCAGGGGTCGAAACGGCCGCCGATGCCGCCCGGTTGGCCTTCAACGACCGCTTGGACGCCGGCCTGACGGCGATCTTCCTGGTCTCGGTCCTGATCATCGTCGCCATCTCCGTCGCCAAATGGCTGACGCTGACCCGCAGGCCCGTGCCGGTGACCCAATCATGACGGGACGTCTGCTGACAGGTCTGCAGGCGTTCTGGGGCCTGCTGAACGGCGATGCTGACTATCACCGGTATGTCGCCCACATGCAGGCGCACCATCCCCAGGTCCAGCCGCAGTCCCGCCAGGCGCACTACCTGCGCAAGCTGGATCAGCGTTATACCGGGGTCAACCGCTGCTGCTGACGGAGCAGCCCTAAATCGCTTTCACGGCATTGACCAGTGGCTCGCCCCGCTCAAACGCCGTGACGTTGCCCAGCGTGGTGTTGGCGATGTTGGCTAGGGCTTCCTCGGTTAAGAACGCCTGATGGGCCGTGATCAGCACGTTTGGAAAAGTCATTAGCCGGGCCAGGACATCGTCTTGGACTCCCCCTTCCGAAAGGTCGCTGAAGAAGATCCCCTCTTCCTCTTCGTACACGTCCAGGCCGGCAGCCCCGATCCGGTTCGCCTTGAGCCCGTCGATCAGGGACTGGGCATCGATCAGGCCACCACGGCCCGTATTGATCAGCATCACCCCGGGTTTCAGCAGTTGCACCGTGGCCGGATTGATCAAATGCCAGGTCTTTTCCGAGAGCGGCACATGTAGCGAGATGATGTCCGACTCCTGGAACAGCGTCAGTTGGTCCACATAGGTGTAGCCGATGGCAGCCGCCTGCGCAGGATCGGGATCAGGGTCGCTGGCGATGACCCGGCAGCCGAAGCCCTGCATGATCCTGGCAAAGGTTTGCCCGATGCGGCCGGTGCCAATGATGCCGACCGTCTTGCCGAAAAGGTCGAAACCCACCAGGCCATCCAAAGTGAAATTGCCCTCCCGGACCCGGGCATGGGCCTTGGGGATTTTGCGGTTCAGCCCCAAAATCAGGGCGACGGCATGCTCGGCGACGGCGTGGGGTGAGTACTCCGGTACCCGGGCGACCGTCATCCCCAGGTCCGAGGCGGCCACCAGGTCCACATGATTGTAGCCGGCACTGCGCAGGGCGATGAGGCGCACGCCGTGAGACTGGAGGCTCGTCAAGGCGGCCCGATCGAGGTGATCGTTGACGAACGAACAGACGGCCGGAAAGCCCTGGGCCAGGGAGGCTGTCTGCTCCGTCAGCCGCGCCTCAAAGAAGGTCAGTTCGTGATGATAGTCGCTGTTGGCCGCCTCCAGGGCCGTCCGGTCATAGCGATGGGAATCAAAGACGGCGATGCGCATGACGGGCTTGTCTCCATGGGACGGTGCAGGGTCAACAGCACGGGAATGGCCTGTGGCGCCCTGTGACGTCATCGAAGGAAGTTTGACAGGTATCCCCGTGGCCGGCGACCACGGCAGGGCGGCGGCAGCGCAAAAAAAAGGCCCCCCGAAGGGGACCGTCTCTGGTCTTGGATGCAGAAGGGATTACCCGTGTCACTGCTGGCGGTACCTGATTGGGCGACCCGCTAGCGATAGTGCCACCCCGGGCGGGGGGATGAGCTTCCGGTCCTGGTCAGAAGCCATTCCCGCTTCGGTGATGACCAGAATAAGCCGGTCTGCCGTGCCTTCAATGTGGCAAAGGGAACAAACAACGCCCCTTGCACCACCGAACCCGACTGAAAAGCTGCGGGCACACGCCTGGTAGACACCTGGAACAGCCCGCACAAGCACCGGTGATAACGCTTGTCACTCCGAAACGCTACAATCATGCTGGCACAGGGACTGTAACCAAACTGCACCTTCAAGACGCCGGTGGCTGACTGTGGGGTCGTCGGCAGGTTCGTTAGAGTCCGCTGTGTCAGGCCCAAATTATTTTGTGATCGGATGCGTCAGGCCCGGTGACAGCAATCCCCGGCCAGCGGGGGCTGCGCACTGCCCCACCACCAGCGGATCCCGCATCGTGGTAAACCGCCATCAGGCAAACCGCCATTGGCGCCCCATGCCGGTACACCCGACTCACATCCTGTCGAAAGGTCATCGTGTCCCACGCCCTCGAAGCCATTCACGTCAGCAAGACGTACCGCGACGGCGCCGCCGGTGTGGTGGCCCTTGCCGACGTCTCGTGCGCCATCCTGCCGGGAGAGTTCGTGGCCCTCATCGGTCCCAGTGGTGGCGGCAAAAGTACGCTGTTGAACCTGTTCGGTGCCATGGACGCCCCGGATAGCGGCGATGTCCGGATCCAGGGGACCAGCACGGTGGGGCTGAAGGACGGCCCTTTGACCCGCCTGCGCCGCACGCAGGTGGGGTTCGTCTTTCAGTTCTTCAATCTCCTGCCCACCCTGACAGCGGTGGAAAATGTCGAACTCCCCCTCCTGCTACAGGGTGAACGCCCCAAGCAGGCGCGTGAGCGGGCAACCGCCGTCCTTGCTGAAGTCGGCCTCGACGATCGCCTTACGCACAAGCCCAGTCAATTGTCCGGCGGCCAGATGCAGCGGGTGGCCATTGCCCGGGCCATCGTCCATCGCCCGGCGGTCCTGCTGGCGGACGAGCCCACGGGGAACCTCGATACGAAGGCCGGTGAGCAGATCATCGCTTTGCTCGCCGGGCTCAATGCCGGTGGTCAGACGGTGACCATGGCCACCCACAGTCCGGATGCGGCAGCAGCCGCCCATCGGGTCCTCCGTATCCGGGACGGGCGGGTGGACGTTGTTTAGTGCCTGGCTGGCCGTGATCCGGGCGTTGGTCTGGCGTCCGTTTTGGCAAGGGGGGCTACGCAGCGCCTTTGTCATCGTCGGCGTGGCCTTGGGCGTGGCGATCACGGCGGCGATCAACCTGGCCAACCACAGTGCCCTGGCGACGTTCCGCGACTCCATCGATCTCGTCGCCGGCCGCACGCACGTGCAGATCCTGCCCACGGTGCAGACGCTGCCAGACACGATCCTCACCCGGCTCGGCTGGCTCCGGCGTCTGGGAGACGTCAATCCGGTAATCGAGGCGATCTGTGTCGTGCCCCAACATCACAAGACCCTGAGGCTGATCGGTGTCGATCTCCTGCATGCGGGCCTGTCCGGCTCGGCGGAGCAGCCGGCGCTGCGCACCGATCGGCCGGTACTGATCCACGCCGGTCTGGCCGCCCGATGGCATCTGGCGGTCGGTGACACGTTGGCGGCAGTCGCCGACGATCGCCCGGTCCAATTCGTCGTCGCCGGGCTCATCCCGAGTACCGGTCGCACCTCCGGCTGGGACGAGACCTTTGCCGTGACGGACCTGGCGGTGGCTCAGGACGTCCTGCATCGGCCGGGGCAGCTCGACCGGATCGACATCCAGTTGGCGGACCCCGACCAGACAGACGACGTCGTGGCTGCGCTGCAGGCCCAGTTGCCCCCGAATGCCCGGGCCCTGACGCCGGAGCGGCGCAATGCCCAGGTCGGCCGGATGCTGCGGGCTTTCCAGGCCAATCTGGCGGCGCTGAGCTACATCGCCCTGCTCGTCGGTGCCTATCTGATTTACAACACCCTCTCGGTCTCCGTCGTCCAACGCCGCACCGAGATCGGGACGCTGCGGGCGCTGGGCGTCAGCGGCCGTCAGGTGTTCGCAGCGGTGACCCTGGAAGCCCTGATGATCGGTGTCGTAGGTTCCACGCTCGGACTGGGGCTCGGGCTGATCCTCGCTCAAGGTGCCGTGGCGGCGGTCTCACAGACGGTCAACAGCCTGTACATCAATACCGGCGGCGCCGCGGCCGTTCACTACGACCCGTTGACGATGATCCTCTCGGCCATGATCGGCCTGCTCCTGTCCTTGGCGGCAGCGGTGCTACCGGCCTGGGAGGCCTCCCGGACTGCGCCTGCCGTGGCGATGCGCCGGGGCACTTGGGCCACGAAACAGCAGGGACGGACAGCCCTGTTTGCCGCAG
>JACMPN010000634.1 GCA_014377495.1 Candidatus Sericytochromatia bacterium | reverse complement strand
GGCTTGGTGCAGTCCTTCTGAATAGCGGCGGCCGAACATCAGGCGACCGGTGAACTCGTCGGCGATGGCGACTTCTTCCTCGCCGTACTCGTTGGGGCGGATGACGTACTCGACGTCCCGCCGGTACAGCTCTTTGGCCTTGAGGGCGATGAGCAGGTGGTGGGCGTACTCGGGATGGACCTCACCGAAGAGGTCCTGGACGTTCATCAGCTTTTCGACGCGGTTGATGCCACGCTCGGTCAGGATGATGTTCTTGGCCTTTTCGTCGATGAGGTAATCGCAGTCATCCTCGGACTCTTCGGTCTCGTCAAACATCGATTTCTTGACGTTCTGGAGCTTGAGCTTGCCGCTGAGGCGGGGCACCATCCGGGAGAACGTGTCGTACGTCTCGGCCGACTGGGCCACGAGGCCCGAGATGATCAGCGGCGTCCGGGCCTCGTCGATGAGGATCGAGTCGACTTCGTCGCCGAGTCCCCCGGTCGTCTGTTGTTCGGCCGCCGCTATTCAGAAGGTCTGCACCAAGCCATTGAGGCCAAAGAAGGGGTGCGGGTCCAGGACGAGACTCAGGCCCTGGCGACGATCACCTTCCAGAATCTCTTCCGCATGTACGACAAGCTGGCCGGCATGACCGGTACGGCCGAAACCGAAGAGGCCGAGTTCGGCAAGACCTACGACCTGGAGGTCTCGATCGTCCCGACGAACCGGCCGATGGTCCGCAACGACTATCCCGACCAGATCTTCAAGACGATCGAGGCCAAATACAACGCCGTCGCCCTCGAATGCGAGGAAATGCACAAGTCGGGTCGCCCGGTCCTCGTCGGTACCGTGTCGATCGAGCGTTCCGAGTATCTCGCCGGTGTCCTCAAGCGGCGGGGCGTGCCCCACAAGGTGCTGAACGCCAAGCACCACGAAAAAGAAGCCGAGATCATCAAGCTGGCCGGCCAGCGCGAGGCGGTGACCATCGCCACGAACATGGCGGGTCGCGGCACGGATATCATCCTCGGCGAAGGCGTCCCGGCGCTGGGCGGCCTGCACATTATCGGCACGGAGCGCCACGAGTCGCGCCGGATCGACAACCAGCTGCGGGGCCGGGCCGGCCGGCAGGGCGACCCGGGTTCCAGCCGCTTTTACCTGAGCCTCGAAGACGAGCTGTTGCGGCTCTTCGGCGGTGACCGGATCAGCCGGATCATGGAGATGCTCAAAGTCGAAGACGATATGGCGATCGAAGCGCCGATGGTCACCAAGGCCATCGAAAACGCCCAGAAGAAGGTGGAGATGCATCACTCCTCCATCCGCAAGAGCGTCAAAGACTACGATGACGTGATGAACCAGCAGCGGGACATCATCTACAAGCAGCGCTCGGAGATCCTCGACGGCGGCGATCTGCGCCCGGTCGTGATCAGTTTCCTCGAACGGCTCGTGCAGGGCACGGTGCCCACCTATGCGACAGCCGGCGTGCCGCCCGGCGAGTGGGACCATGCAGGTCTGATCCAAGAGCTCGCCCAGCACGTGCCGCTGATCGCCAGCCTGACGCCCGACGAGCTCGACATGGCCGACATTGCCGGCCTGACGGAGTATCTGGTCGATCAGGCGACCACCGCCTACGAAGTCAAGGAAAGCACCGTCGGGGCCGAGACGATGCGGGAGCTGGAGCGGATGGTCATCCTGCGGGTCATCGACCAGCGCTGGATCGATCACCTGCACGAGATCGACGCCCTGCGGGAAGGCATCGGGCTCCGCGCCTACGGCCAGAAAGACCCCCTGATCGAGTACAAGCGGGAAGCCCACACCCTGTTCCAGGACATGATGCAGGGGATCCGCATGGATGCCGTGTCCATGCTCTTCCACATGCAGATTGAGTATGCGTTGCCCCAGTTCCAGTCGGTGATGCCGGAGTCGATGCATTTCATGCACGGCGACGAAAACCTCGACGACGAGTCCTAGACCCAAGCATACAAAAGCCCCGCCATCGCAAAATGGTGGGGCTTCTGTCTTTGCGGACGGCAGATTTTATCCTCAGAGTCGATCCCGTCGAGCCGGGCCGGATGCCGCAGCGGCGCCAGGTACGGGAGCGCATCGCGAAGTATGCCCCAGGCATGCATCTTCTTCGCATAGATGGCCAGCACGTCGGCGGGCAGGTGGTCATCGGGACTGAACGTGGGGATGGCCTTATCGTCCTTGAGCACGGCGGTGCCGCCGGGGTTTTTCTTGATCGTGTATTCAAGGAACCTGTTGGACTTATCGGCCTTATCCTTGTCGCACTCGTGGAGCAGATCGGCGGCAACGCCGTTCGACTTCACGACGGCGCCGCCTTCGCGGTTCACCTTGCCGGAGAGCAGGTCGAGGTTGTAGGTGGAGACAAAACCGATCTCGCCGTCGACGACGGCACTCTTGGTGTGGAACCTGCGGTCACCGGTGGCGACGAAGACCCGAGCCGGGACCATCGGCAACGGTGTTGGCGGGGGTGGTGACTTGCAGGCTCATCGTGGTGGCTCCCCAACCCTCTCGGCGCCTGACATCCCGTCCGGTGCGGTCCATATGGGGGTGATCACCGTGCCGTTAAGAAGCGGTCTCATCATAGAGCGATCGTTTGACCAGGATCACGCGAACCGCGTCCCCAGGCGACAGGGGACGGCTGACCCGTGTTAGTATTCGGCTGCAACAAATCGTAACAGTGGCCGATCTGTGTTTTGCATGACGTTTGACGTCAAGTCGGTCAACATACCGTCCTGCCTGTTTCACCCGTCCGATGGAGGATTCCAACACATGAGACTTTCTTCTGCTGTCCTCTCGATATTTTTGGCCGTCGGCCTGCCAATAGGCCCGGTGGCGTTCGCTGCGCCCGCCGAGCCTCCTGCGGCGTCCCAGCCGTTGTCCCAGCGGGCCCGCTCGTCGTTGCAGGCCGCCCAGAAAGCCTGGGAGCGTGGTGACATTGCCAAGGCCGAGGAAGGCTTGCGGAGCGTGCGGATGATCATGGCCGCCGCCAACGTGAGCACCGTCTCGGCAGACGTCGTGATTGCCGCCATGGGCCTCCGGCGTCACCTGGCCCGTTCCGGCGGCAACGTGGGCACCTGGAGCGAATGGAGCTACGACGGCCTCGATGCGGGCGATGCAGCTGCGGAAGTGGCGGCGATCGACGTCAACCTGGCGATGATGCGGGCGGCCCTGGCCAAGAACGACACCCGTGCTGCCGAAGGGGCCATGGTGGCGGTCGAACGGGCGTTGGCCGCCAATGCCTTTTCCGGCAACCAGGTCCTCACCCTGTACCGGACCAATCTCGGTGGCCCGACCCTCTTCGGTTTGCGCCATCACCTCGGCGAATTGCGGGCCACCCGGGTCGCCGTCCTGATCCATGCGGCCAACACGGCGATGGGCATCCACGACGAAGCCAAGGCTTTGCAATATGGCCGGCGGGCCCAGTTGCAGATTAGCCAGATGCGAGCCCTGCTGTTCGATCCGACCGATTTTATCGTCACCCTGGATCCCAAAAAGGCGGGTGAGCGCATCCGGCTCGACAAGGCGATCGATGCGCTCGGTGCCTCAATGAAGACGGCCAAGAATGCGGAAGCCTTCGACAAGGCGAACAACGCGGCGCAGGATCAGTCCTGGAAAGCCGTGCTGAGCGGCGAAAAGGCGGATCTCTACACCAAGTTCGGTCCGCCGTCCGAGTGGGACGTATCGGCCGAGGACTGGCAGCCCGAAACGGCCGTCAAGTCCCCCTGGTGGGCTTATCACAAGCTGATCGCCCCGAACTACCTGGAGACGATCTTCTATGAGTTCGATACGGCCGGCCGTGTGACCCGCCGCGACCAGTACACGGCTTACGTGCCGTACTAAAACGGGTCGGCAACCAAGGCATCCGGGAGGGGATCTGAGGGACCATCGTGGCGCCCTCAGATCCCCTCTTTTTGGGGCATACTGCTGCTAAATGTCGGTCTGAATAAGGGGTGTTACGCAATGTTGGACGATCTGAAGGACCGCCTGAAGCAGGTTACGGAACGGGTGGCTCACGCCGGGAGGTCGCTTTGACCGGGAACGTCTGACGTCCCGTATCGAAGAACTCGAGCACTTGGCCGGCGATCCGAACCTCTGGAACGATCAGGCCCGGGCTCAAAAAGTCCTGCAGGAACTCAACCAGCACAAACAGGTCTTCGAACGGATCGACAGCTGGAACCGGCAACTGGAGGACTTGGGCGTCCTGTTGGAGCTGGGCGAGGAAGAGGATGACGCCGCCGCCGTCGAAGGCGACCTCAAGGCCGGCCTGGATGGGCTGGACAAGGCGATGCATGAGCTCGAGCTGGAGCAACTGCTCGGCGGCGAGTTCGACGACAAGCCGGCCATCGTGACGATCAGCGCCGGTGCCGGGGGGACCGATGCCCAGGACTGGGCCGAGATGCTGCTGCGCATGATCACCCGCTGGGCCGACGCCCACGGCTACAAGCCGCAGCTGATCGACGAATCGGCGGGTGACGAGGCCGGGATCAAGAGCGCCACCGTGATCATCGACGGGCCCTACGCCTATGGCCGCATGCTGGCCGAGCGGGGCGTACACCGCCTCGTGCGCATGTCGCCGTTCAACGCCTCCGGCAAACGTCAGACCTCCTTCGCCGCCATGGAGGTCACCCCCGAGATCGACGAGGACGTCGTCGTCGAGATCAACAGCGTGGATCTGCGCATCGACACTTTCCGCTCCGGCGGCGCCGGCGGCCAGAACGTCAACAAGGTCGAGACGGCCATCCGCATCACCCACCTGCCCACCGGCATCGTCGTCAGCTGCCAGAATGAGCGGTCCCAGCTGCAGAACCGGGAAACGGCGATGAAGGTGCTGCGGGCCAGACTCTACGACCTGGAGCTGAAAGCCCAGCAGGCCCGGATGGATGCCATGAAGGGCATCAGCGCCAGCGCCAGTTGGGGTAACCAGATCCGTTCCTACGTGTTCCATCCCTATTCCATGGTCAAGGACCACCGGACGGGCCAGGAGACGAGCAACGTCGGCGGCGTCATGGACGGCGATCTGGATCCGTTCATCGAGGCCTACCTGCGGGGCAAGGCGAACGGGACCCTGGGTGGCGCCGCAGCAGCCAATCTCGACGATTGAACCGGTGGGCGGGAAGTGTGCCCCCGCCCGCCCCGCCCGGGTCCCGGTGGCGCACCGGGCTTGACATTTTACGGCCAATTGCCATAACCTTATCTTAGTCGAATGATTATCTAATCATATGAACAGATCGGCGGCGTGGGCATGAAGCGGTTGACGGTGGGTCTCGTCCTGAGCGGGATGGTCATGGCAGGCTGCACAGGCAGCCCGACGGTGGCGCCGGCGACGGCCACGATGCCCGTTGCCGGGGCAGCAGCGGCCGGTCAGGCGACGCTTTCCGCCGATATCATCCTCATGCCCCCGACGGCAGCGACCCTGGCTTTTTTGGGCAAAAAGAGCGTGGCGCTGAAGAATTTCAAGGCCCTCAACCCCCTGACAGCGGTTTCCTTCATGCCCGGGACGCACACGCTGCGGATGCTCATCGACGGCAAGCCGGCGGGCGTACTGGTCAGTGCCAATGCCCCGTACACGCTCAAGGGCGGACGCGGCAACTACGTGTATACGGCCGGGTTGAGTGCGAATGGCGACAGCCTAGGCCTTGATTCGACCTTCACTTCCGGGACGCCCGATCTTGGCGCCAAACACACCCTCGCCGATCTGGGTCAGCCCAAGGTTTCTGAGGACCCGCTGCACTTCGGTCCGCTGCAGGACGCACCGCCGACGCTCCTCCCCACCTTGACGGCCTTGCACGCCTCCCAAGCCTCCGCCGTCCAGCAAAACCTGCCCAAGCGGGAGATGATGACGGCGCTCACGGACTATGCGCTCATCCGGGAGATCCGGTACAAAAACCAACTCGTCGGCTACCTCGATACGCAGATCAGCGGCAGTTCCGACGGCCAACCCAATTTCGAGATGGACTCCCTGCAACTCGTCAACGTCCTCGACCCACAGGGCAAGGCCATCTATAGCCAGTGCCAGATGACGAACTCGCACCACAACACCAAGTTTGCCCACTTCCCGCTCCAAGGCGCTTAGCACAACCGCCTCTTGCGCCAAGGGCGCCGGCCCCCCCCCCTATTCCCCCCTTTATCTACTGTTCATAGATTCCTCCCCTCTCATCCCCCCTATTCCCCTCTTCATCTACTGTTCACAGATTCCTCCCCTCCCATCACCTCTATATTTCCCCCTTGATCTCCTGTTATCAAATTCCTCCCCTCTCATCACCTCTATATTCCCCCCTTC
>JACMPN010000633.1 GCA_014377495.1 Candidatus Sericytochromatia bacterium | reverse complement strand
GGGCGCCGACGCCGGGATCGCCACCCAGTTTCCTGTGGGCTCGCGGGTCGAGGTTGAAACCCTCAAGACTGGCGACTGGCGTGACGTGGACACGATCATCACGGCCGGCCCCCAGCTGCTGACCGCCGGCAAAGTGGCCGTCAGTGTCGCCAGGGACCGCTTCCGGGGAGACGTGCGGAGCCCGGCGGCCCGCTCGGCGATCGGGATCACCGGCAACCGCAAGCTGCTACTGCTCACCGTCAACCCAACCGGCACGAGCGGCGGCATCACGTTCACCAAGCTGGCCGAGACCCTGAAGCGTCTCGGCGCCGTCGAGGCCATGGGACTGGACGGGGGTGGTTCCTCCACCCTGTACATGAGCGGCAAGGTCGTCAACAAAGGGGCATTGAGCTATCTGCGCCCCGTCAGCAATGCCTTGTTGGTGTTGTTCCGACACTAGGTGGTATGAGCGACCGGACCGGCGAGCCTGATTTGTATGAACTGCTGCAAGTTCATCCCAAGGCCGACGCGCCCATTATCAAGAAAGCCTATTACCTGATCATGCAGCGGTTGCACCCGGACCACGGGGGTGATCCGGTCAAAGCGTCACTGGTCAATCACGCCTACGAAGTGCTCATCGACGCCGATCGGCGCACGGCTTACGACCAGTCCCGACAGGACCGGCTCAAGGCCCGTCTGCGCCAGGTGATCAAACAGGTCAAGGCCCCCGCCACCGAGCCCGGCTGTCCGATCCTCTCCGACGCCGGGGTCATCGTCGCCGACGAGCGCAACGACCGGGTCTTGATCCTGGCGGCCGACGGCGAGATCGTCTGGCGCTACGGGGGCCGGGACGCCGCCGCCGAAGGGCGCCTGCACCAGCCCCGCCATGCCAGTTTTACCCCCGAAGGCCACCGGCTGATCGCCGACACCGGGGCCAGCCGCCTGTTGGAGATCCGACCGGACCGGACCATCCACTGGACTTATGACCGGGACCTGCTGGCCCCGACCTTTGCCCTGCGCCTGGCCACGGGCGAGACCCTCGTCGCCGATGCCGGCCACAAGCGGGTGATCGAGCTGTCGACCGAAGGGGAGATCGCCTGGCAGTTCAGCCTGGGGGTTGCGCCGACGTCGGCCTGGCGCCTGCCCAACGGTGAAACCCTGATCACCGATGGCCGTCGCCTTCTCCGGGTCAGCCGCGCCGGCAAGGTCCTGACCGAGATGCCGCCAGGCAGTTGGCTGGCCCGCTGGAAGTGGGGCCGACGTCCCTGGCACGGGGCCAATTTTGCCATTCCGACGGGACCGGAGACCTGGCTGGTGGCCAGCGACCGGATCGGCCTCGTCGATCCCCGGGGCCAATACCTCTGGGAATACGACGGTCTGGTCCAGGCGGATATCCGCCAGGTCTATCAACTGGCCAATGGTCAGCTTTTGGTCGATTTTGTACACTTGGTGAAACGGGGCATTAATCAAGAGGTCGTCTTGCTGGACGAAGGGCGCCGGCCACTCTGGCGCCACTATTACAGTCAGCATCGCTTTATCTAATTCAGTCCAAAGGTGGATCCATGGCCGACATCAGCTGGCAGGACCTCAAAGCACTCGGCGAAAGCTTGCAGAAAAAGCGCACCGACCTGCAGCAGATGTGGCGGGAGCAGGGTGATCGCGAAGCCTACTGGCGCCGGGAGCTCGACGCAGTGCGGGCCACGCTGGACGAGACCCGTGACGCCCTGGACGAACGGGAAACCGCCGTCGCCGAGCTTGAAGGCGAGGTCGTCAGCCTGCGCGAACAACTGGTGGACGCCGAAACCAGCGGCGCCAGCGATGAAGCGGTGCTGGCCCTGCAGGAATCACTGGCCGCCGCTCAAGCCCACATCGACGAACTCCTGGCAAACAACACCCAGCTGGAGGCGGATCTGCAGGCGGTCCACGATGAGCTGGCCGAGCTGCGCAGCCAAGTCAGCGAAGGGGCAGACGCGATCAAGGCCGGCGGGGATGCCGACGGGGAGTCCCTGCAGGCCCAGATCGAGCAGCTGGCCCGCGACAACCAGCAGCTGATGGCGGACCTGCAGACGGTGCAGGAGGGTGGTGGCGCCGGTGAGCCGGGGGATGGCCTCGCCCTTTCCCAGGCCCTGGCCGACAGCCAGACGCAGCTGCAACTGTTGGAGAACCGGCTGAGCGCCATGGCTGAAGCCAATCCCGATGCGCTGTTGGTGGCCGAGCTGACCGATGAGCGGGACATCCTTCAAGAGGAGCTGGGTGCCTGGCTGGAGCTCGCCGATACCCCCGAGTCCCTGAAGTCCTACCTGTCCCAGCTGGAAACGGATCTGGAGACGACCCGCCGCCAGGTGATTGAAGCCCAGGCCGGTCTCGGCGCCGAAACCCCCGTCGCGGCCGATGACCAAGTCGCCGCGCTGGCCCTGATCGACAGCCTGCAGGCCCAATTGATGGACCTGCAGGCAGAGTACGAAGCCGAAATGGTCCGTCTGCAGGACGAAGCAGCTGCCCAGCTGACAGCCTTTTCCGAACAGGTGGCCCTCGACCAGACCGAGCATGCCCGGCAGCACGACGAAGCCGCCACCCAATTGGACGCGCTGGCCGCCCAGCGACAACTGGACCAGGCGGAGCAGGCAGCGCGGGCCGCCGAGATCGCCACGCTGCAGGCGGCGCTGACCGATGCCCAGGCCCAGGCCGACACCCTCAATGGGCACGTGGAGTCCCATCAGACCGCCGGACTGGAGCTGGCAGCGGTGCAAGCCGCGCTGGCCGCCTTGCAGGCTGAGATCGACACCTTGCGGACGGCCGGAACGACGGCCGAAACGGCCCGCACGGCATTGACGGCCGAGGCCGACACCCAGGTGGCGGAGCTGGCCGTCGAGCGGGAGCGGGTCGCCGGCCTGCAGGCCGAGTTGACCCAGTTGCGGGACGAGCAGGCCGCCAGCGCAAACCAGGTCGCCGAACTGACCCCGTTGCAGGGTCGGATCGCCGACCTGGAAGCGGAAATCATCCGGCTGCACGACGAGCACGATCAGGCCAAGAACCAACTGACCGACTTCCACGCGGCGAGTGTCGATGCCGTGGACGTCCAGGACGAGTTGGTCAAGGCCCAGGCCAAGTTGGCCGAATTGGGGCTCATCGCCGCGACGGCGGGTGCGGCGCACCTGCGCATTGCCGATCTTGAAAACCAGCTGCAGACGGTCCAAAGCGATCTGGACCAGGCACAGGCCCGCCTACTCGAAACAACGGTGGTTGCCTCCCAGGCGGCCCCGGCCCAGACCCGCATCGCCGAGCTCGAAGCCCAGCTGACGACCGTGCAGGCCGACTTGGACGAGGCCCAGGCCCATTTGGTCACGGCCACGGTGGCCGCCTCGCAGGCCGGACCGGATCCGGAACATGTGGCGGCACTGGAAGCCAGGCTGGCGGACGCCCAGGCCCTCGCCGAGCAGTTGCCCGCCGCGACAGCGAGAGCGGCTGCATTCGAAGCGGACATTGCCCGCATCTATGCGGAGCAGGCTGAAGTCGTCGCCCTGGAAACCGACGTCCGGCACGCCCAAGTGGAAGCCTTCGAAATCCAAGAGGAACTGCAGGAACTGCAGGACGAGATCCGGCGGCTGGAGACGGCCCTCGGCGAAGCCCAGGGCAAACTGGCACTGACCGATCAGGCCCTGGCGGACAACGCCGGCCTGCAGGCCGAGGTCGCCCGGCTCACCGACGCCCACAATGACGCCACCGAACAACTGCTGTCGCTGAAGGCCGAACAGGTCCATGCAACGCAACAACTCACCGAACTGCAGCGGGTCGAGGACATCATGGTCTGGCGTGAGCAGGAGTTCGCCACCCTGCGTGACGCCCATGAGACCCTGACGGCACAGACCGCAGCCACCCACGAGGAGCTGCAGGCCATCAGGCTGGCGAGCTTCGATGGTCAGGAGCTGGAAGCCGAACAACGGCGGGCCAACCACCTGCACGACGAGCTCGATGCCCTGCGGGATGAGCGGGTCGCCCTGGCGTCGGCATTGGCCGATGCCCAGGCGCAGACCTCCCAGACATCCGCCCTGGAAGTGGAGATCGTTCAGTTGCGGTCGGCACTTTTTGCCGCCGAAGCCCAGGCTGCCGAGATCGCCCCGCTGAAGGCGGCGTTGACCGAAGCCTATTCCGCCGGCGCCGACTCCGAGCTTTTGGAGTCGCTGGCCGGAGAGCGGGATCAGTTGCAAGCGGCACTGGCCGCCAGTCAGCAGCAGACGGGGCAAGTCCCCGCCCTCGCAGAGGCGTTGCGCACGCTGCAGGCGGCCCAGACCTCCCAGCAACAGGAAGCGGTGGCCGCAGCCGACACGCTCGAACGGCTGGCCGTCGAGCGGGACGTCCTGGCCGCCGAGGTCACCGCCCTGCGGGAGCAGCAGGCACCCGTAGGTGAGCAGGATCCCGGCTACTGGCGGGAGCGGGCCGAAGCCTTTGAAGCGAAGTATCAGGAACTCTACTGGCAGAAAGCCCTGGCCGAACAGGAATCGGCTGAACCGCCCGTCCCCACTGCCGGCGAGGAGACCGCCCTGCTGCAGGCCGAATTGGAGCAGTTGCAGGCAGCTGCCCTGCAGACGAAGGCCGAAGTCGACCGGTTGCAGGCGCAGTTGGCGGAAGCCAACCGTCGGAGTCCGGACATGGACCTGACCCAGGTCGCCATGTTGGGCGCCGTGGCTGACGATACGACCAACGAGGGACTGTCCAAAGCGATCGCCAAGCAACTCAGCCGGGTCAGCCGCTCGTTGGCCAAGTTGGGCCTGTCCCGGACCGGTACGGGCGAAGCGACACCCGCAGCGACGGAGACAACCCTCTGGGTCCTGGGCAGCGCGGATCGGGGCCGCCAATGGGCGGACGAGCTCAGCCAGTATCTGGGCGAATACGGCCTGAACCTCATCTGGCTCAGTGATCCGACCCGGCTGCCCCAACCCTGGATCGGGGCCGGACTTGTCCTTTTCAGCGATGAGCCGGCTTCCGAGCCCTGGGCCCTGACGGCCAAGGAACGGCAGGTCCCCCTGCTCATGCTGGAGCCGACGAACCTGATCCGACTGAAGATTGCCGTCCTGGATCGGTTCATCCGCAAATAACGGCGACAGACAAGGCCCTCCCTGACGGCATGTGCCATCGGGGAGGGCCTTTGACGTTGCAGCGGGATCGGGTCAACGCCCTCCCCCGCCGGGGCAAGGGACTTTGACGAGGGACTTCGTGTTGACCTGCGGGGCAAAGCTGTCTCTTTATCAGAAAACCAAACGCGTTGCGGCCGTTCCCCGATACTGGGGAACGGCCGCTCAGTGCAAATAAATTAGGGGCTGACTTTGCGGGCCCGGCTCCGACCGCCTTCTTTGACCGTATCGGCCAGAAAAGCCGTCTCTTCGGTCTCGTTGACTGGCAGGTGACGCAGCTTGCCCCACAGGACGGAGCCCGACGAGGCTTGGAGGCCTTCCAACAGCAGCTGGCGTTGCAGGTCTTTCGTCGACATGGGGAAACCTCCTTGGATTGAACAACCACAAGGATTACGTTACCCGACGAAGCCGAAGACCTGTGAGGAGCCAGCGCACACCCGACATGTGATCCTCCTCGCATTTGAGCCGGGGCCGGCGTGACCCCCGCCACATCCGCCCAACCCTCCAAAATGGCACAGGACCGCCTGCCTTCCACGCGCTCAGCCGTCCCCGCCCGTCGACGGCAGTCTGGGCCTAACGCAGATACCAGCCAAGCTTGACCGCGCCTTAACCGGGATTCGGCAAGGAATGGCGGGCAGGGAGCGACGAGCAGGTTGGAGGGTTTACCCGTGCGTCACATCAGCTTTCTTCTCGCTGTTTGTCTGAGCCTGAGCGCCTGTGGTGCCCCGGTGATGAACGAGTTCGGCCGCAATCCGGACTTGGCGGGACACACGACCACGGCCACCCTCGACAGCCAGGTCATTGTCAAATACAAGACGGCCGCCAGCTTCAAGACCAAAGGCACAGAGCTCCTGTACCGGATGCCGGGCAGTGTCGTCCTCGACAGCTTCCAGGGCAGTGAAGGCCTGACCGAGCTGCAGCGGATACCTGCCGGCGTACAGGTCAGCAACGCTGTGAAGGGCTACGAGGCCGACAGCACGGTGGAAGCCGCCGCCCCCAACGAAACCTGGACGACGAATGTGGCGGCCCCCACCCCGAACGATCCCCGCTACGGCGAGATGTGGCATGCCCAGAAACTGCGCTACACGGACTGCTGGAGCAAGTCACAGGGCGAAGGCACGATCGTGGCCGTGATCGACACGGGCATCGATGCCAATCACCCTGATCTGGTCGGCCAGATCGCCCCCGGCGGTTACGATTTCGTCAGCAAGGACAACGATCCCCGGGACGGCAACGGTCACGGCACACACGTCGCCGGGATCATCGCCGCCGCCGGCAACAACGGCACCGGCATCGTCGGCATCGCCCCGAAAGCGAAGATTCTGCCATTGCGGGTGCTCAACGACGCCGGCCAGGGCTCGACCTTTATCATCATGAAGGCGATGAACTACGCGGCCACCAAAGGGGCGAAGATCATCAACCTCAGCCTCGGCGGCCCTCCCGGCGGCATCCTCGGCCGGACGTACTTTCGGCTCTATGGCGACGCTCTCCTGAAAAAAGGGATCCTGCTGATCGCCGCCTCCGGCAACGAGGGCGGCGCCGTCGGCATGCCCGCCCAGGTCGCCTCCTTCATGGCCGTCGGGGCCACCAACGACCTCGACAAGACGGCGTCCTTTTCCAACTTCGGCAAACAGGTGAGCGTCTCGGCCCCTGGCGTGAACATCCTGTCCACGATGCCGACCTACCCCTGCTACCTGTCGACCAATCACCCGGGGACGATCACAACGGACTACAGCAACCTCAGCGGGACGAGTATGGCGACCCCGCTCGTGGCCGGAGCAGCGGCGCTCTTGCTCTCGCAGAATCCGACGTGGACGCCCGCCCAACTGCGGGACAAGCTCGAAAAGAGTGCCCTGGACCTGGGGCCCGCCGGGCGGGACGTCAATTACGGCTTTGGCCGGATCCGCCCCTGGGTGGCGCTGGGCCTCGCCATCTAGCGTGTCGATACCCGAAACGGGGATGGCCCGGCTCACAAATTAATGCAAGCCCCCGGAACTTTTTCCGGGGGCTTGACCGTCTTTGATACACTAAGCGTGTTTCACCGGTCCGATGGCCGACGTTGCCGGCCGTGTCGGCGAACCCCGTCTGATATCGTGCTGGTTGCACCCGTCCAGGACCCGATTCACCTTGTGGTCGCCTGGTGCTATCACTGCAGAAATGAGGATGTCCCTATGGCCACTCGGCTCGCTCCCCGTTGGTATGCGTTGCTGCTCATTCCCGTTCTGGGCCTCGCCCCGACCGTCGTCTCCTGGCAGCCTGCGAAGGCCGACATGGTGCAATCCGTGGGCGGTGGCAAAGGATCAGTCGACTGGACGACGGGCACCATCAAAGTGACCGGCAGCGGCGCCCCGCCCGACCGCGGCACGACCGCCAGCAAGCGGCTGATGGCCCTGCGGGCCGCCCGGGCCGACGCCCTGCGCCAGCTCGGCGAAATCATCAACGGCGTCAAGGTCGACTCG
>JACMPN010000632.1 GCA_014377495.1 Candidatus Sericytochromatia bacterium | reverse complement strand
GGATGACCGGCCAGGGCCCCGACGGCCAGGCCCGCTTCGGACAGGGCCTGGCCGTCGACCACCGTCGTCATCGGGTCCGGCCACGAGACACTGCCCCCGTAGGCATGGGGGATCACCCGATCCCAGCATCCCTGGCCGGCCAGCTCCGCCAACAGGGATCCCGTCACCAGCAGGGGTTCTTCGCCGTCGGGCACCTGGGGGGCCAGGACGCCGGCCGCATAGGCACTCACGGTCTGATACCGCTCCCGTTCTTCCGGTTGCAGGCCGACGCCGATCGCTGTGTGCATCCCGGACAGATAGGGTGCCAGCGAATCATAGAGGGGGGCGACGGGCGCCAGCCACAGCACCGGCACACCGGCCTGGACCGTCCAGTCGCTGCTGCGGATGCATTGCGCCGTGTGCAGGACGGCGGCGGCGGCCATGGCTTCATCGCGGGCATCGCCGTCCTCAGCGACGGCGATCAGGGCATCGGCTGCCTGCCATTCCGCCTCAAGGCCCACCAGCGCCAATGCCGCCCGCTGATCGACTTCGGCATGGTGGCCCAGCCACGTCACCAGATGATCGATCGCCTTACGGGCACTGGTATGCAGGTTGAGGACGTGGACAAAAGGGGGGGCGGTGCGTATGGCCATGGCAAATCCCTCTCGCAGCCTGGCTGCCGGTCTCATCACAACGGGAGCAGCCGGTCCCAATGTGGGAAAGCCGGCCGGCGCCTGGACACAAGGTCCGGCGCCAGGCCGGCGTGCCAACCCAACCCCGGATGCAACGGGCTCCGGGTGGCCTCACCTCACGGAGGGCCTGGGTCGGCAAAGTCGCTGGATGCCGGATCCCGGCGCCACGGCTTCTGAATTGATGTTAGGGGTCAGGCCCGGAAACGGGCTTGGACAATGCGGCTGACGCTCCACGGGAGAGGTTGGCCACTCTGGCTGAGGGCAGGCCCAAAGGGCACGAGCCACCTGCACGACGGTGCAAGCGACTCCGGACGCGCCACCTACCCCCGGCGGGGTATCGGCTGCCATCACGCTGGGTCCGGGTCCTGTCGGGCACCGGGACCGAGGAATGCGGGGGTTGACGGGGATTGATTAGCCTATGGATCCCCACCGGCAATCCAGATGATAGTGTGACGGCCCTCCCAGCCGCCTGGGGCCCGCATCGGCTAGTCTGGGCAGACGCTGCGGAGGGACGATGGCCCACTGGCTCTATGTGCTGCGTTGCGGCGACGGCACGCTCTACACCGGCTATACCACGGACGTGTCGGCCCGCATCGGTGCCCATGCGGCCGGTCGCGGTGCCCGCTACACCCGCGGCCGCGGTCCTCTCATCCTCGCTGCTGCCTGGATCTATCCCGACAAACGGACTGCGCTGCAGGCCGAGTACCGCTTCAAGCAACTGGCCAGGTCCGTCAAACTCCGCTGGCTCGGTGAGGCCACGGTGGACCCCGTCACCCACCCCTGAGGGCAGGCCCCCAAGCCCATGGCCCAAACGACAGGCGGGCAGCCCCCCCGTGGTGGGCGCCCGTCCCCCCTTC
>JACMPN010000631.1 GCA_014377495.1 Candidatus Sericytochromatia bacterium | reverse complement strand
GAAGGTGCCGCCGTCCAGGGCTCCGGCGTGCTGGTCCATGCGGGGCAGGTTGGCCATGGAGTAGTTGGGATTCGAGGCGATCTTCTTGGTGAGGTTGTTGCCGAGCTGGCGGGTGTAGATGTTGTTGAGCTTGCGCTGCATCGTCTGGGCCCGCTGGATGAGCACGGTGCGGTAGGAGTCCAGCCACTTGGTGCCCCATTTTTGCTGGCCGTCGTTGTTGCCGATGCCGTCGAGCTGGGAGTCGGCAAAGAGGAAGTTGCCCGTACCGCCGGAGTTGGCGGCCTTGGCCTGATTGGCGACCATGTCGAGGTTGTTGAGATTGCTGTAGTTCTGGACCAGGTTGCTGATCCCTACGGCGGCACCGATACTCATGGACTCCCCCTCACTCCCTTTGCGCCAACAGGCCATGTGGCCCTGCGCGTCATGTGGCCGGGAATGTCTCCCGTCACTGGGTTAGTCGTGCAGAAAGGGGGGTGATTTGTGGCTGAAAATAGGTATTTGATTTGCTCTTAACAAAAAGCGAAAAAAAATGTAATCCTGACGGCGGGGGGGGCTGGGCTGGAGCAATCAAATATTTTTCGCATTCTGTGCCCGGCGGAAGGCCTGTGTCGAAAATCGGGGTTGTTCGGCGCTTTATACGCAAAAAGCCGCCATTTGGCGGCTTTTTTAATCGACAGCGTTTAGGTGTGATAAAAAGATGTGAACCGATTAAGAAATACGTCGATGGCAGCGTTATAGCCCGACGGGAGGCCAGGATAGGCGGCCTGGGCACCGGCATTCGTGAAGCGGGCATTCAGCGAGATGGATGCCTGCACCTGTGAGCCGGTCGACAGGCAGCTGGAAGCCGAGATGACGAGATCTTTCATCAGGTCGGCCTTGAGAATGCTGCGAAACACAGCCGTCCGGGACTCCCGGAAGAGCACCTCTTCGAATTTGTTACCTGCCGCTGCCCGGGTGGCCCCCGTGTCGGTGACGTTGAAGACGGCGGCCTTGCCAGGCGACGGGGTGCCGGTCGGGTTGCCGCCCTGGTTGTAGTAGTTGGTGTTCAGATCGTTGTAGTTGACCCAGAACGTGTCGTTGGGAACGGCGGAACCGACCGGGTTGTTGCCGTAAGTAATGACGGCAAACGTGCCACTGCCGGAATTGGCAACCCCATCGGCGGTCAAGGTGCCGTCCCTAATGTCCAGCGCCCAGCTCCCGGGGCCGCTTGAGGCCATCGGCCAACCGGCAGCGGTCGGATTCGTGGCGCCGGAGGGGCTCATGTTCCCGGCTGCGCTCGACCGCCAGGAGGCCAGGTAGTCCCAGGCCACACGCCCGGCTCCGGGATCCATGTTGACGTTGTCGGTCTTGCCCTGCATGTTGTTTTTGTTGTTGAATTTGTTCGTGGTCCGGGTCATGGCCACGTCCAGATCGCTGGTCACGGCATTGGTCAGCTTCGTGACCAGCGTCGTCAGCTGCGAGTTGAGGTAGGCCCGGTATTCGAAGAGGAACGTCGTATTGTCTTCGTTTTGGGTCTCAACCTGGGCGATCGCGGCCTTGCCCTGCATGGTCAGACCGAAGGCGTTGGCGTTGGGCTGGTTTTTCTGGATCTCGGTCAGGGTCTGCAACTCGTTGCTGACCGCAAACTGCCCCATCATGCTGTTGAGGCCGATACCGTTCATAAAAGACATGTGGCTGCTCCTGTCGGTGCCGCTAGACCCTGGAAAGGCCGGCCCGCAGACCAGGTGAGTACAACTTGACGTAGTTGCCGGTCGTGATGCTTGCGTCCCACGTGCGGTCCCGGGCCAGGATGTCTTCGGCCATGATCTTCATGTCGATGACCATCGAGGCGACGTCGGCCGCCACGTTCAGCGCCGAGCCGCCGCCGCCCATCGCCGCGTTGATCAGGTTGAAGATCATGCTGATGGCCGACTCGGTCAAGCCGCGCACGCCTTGGCGCAGCGAGGCCCGTGAACCGTCCAGCTTGCCCAGCTGGGCATTGTAGAGCCCTTCGGCCGCCTGCTTGGCAGCCGAGAACACGCCTGCCTGCTTTTGGCTGTCGCCGTTGACGGTGCCGAGCTGGTCGGACAACACGTTCGAGAGGGTGGATTTTGAGACCGCTTCGGAACGCAATGCGTTGATCGCGTCGGATGCTCCCATGGTGATGCTCCTTTCGTTCCTGGCCTATGCCCGGCCGGTCGTGTCCATGGACTTGGTGGCGGCATCGAGGCTGCCGGACTCGCCGTCGAGGGTCTTGCGGTTCTTGTCGGCTTTCTTCATGTCGGCCAGCGCATTGACGGTGGCGATGACCTGTTGACCGACAGCGACCGCTGAGCCCAGGGCCTTGGCCATGTCTTTGGAGGCGGTGTTTTTCAGTTCGGCGGTGTTGGCGGCCCCGGCTTCCTTGGCCGAGCTGGCCTGCGAGCCGGACTTGGCGGCCGAGATGCCGGCGCCGACCAGCTTGACGATGGCGATGCCCACCTTGGCCAACTGCAGCGTAGCTTTCAGAGACCGGGTATCGGCATCGGCCTTGCCCAGGGTGTTGGTCAGGGACCGGCCGAACTCTGTATCGCGTTCTTTGGCGGTCGTCGACGGCAGATTGTTCTCGGAGGAGATCATCTTGCGGGCTTGGACGAACAGCATGCTCAGCTCGTTCTGGGCGCGGGCACACGCTCCGGCGGATGCAAATACGTTGGGCATCATTCTCTCCTCAAGGGTCGGACCATGTGGCCCTGCCATACCACCTGGTTCGTTATGCCCCCCGGCTGACCGCGTCCGGCGGGGGCGAACATGCATTTTTCCCGTACTTAACGCAGGCAAAATATTTGTCCGGACGTCAGGGGCTCCGTTAAATCGCGATTGAATCTCCTTTTGCAGTCGCCCCGACCGGGACGGACCGCGGCCACCAACGGTATAAGTGTATCAAGAGCTTTTAAGGGGGACGTATGGCTGTCGTCATGTCAGGGCAATATGCCTATTGGCTGAACTTCTACAATCGGACCCAGAAGGCCGTCGAGCTCGTCAGCAATGACCTGAACAGCACGGTGGCCCGGGCGGGCATCGATCGGGGTCAATATGTCCGTGACGAAGCGGCTGCCGGCGGCAACGGCAAGCCCATGTTCATTGCCACGGACCGCACCGACCCCAACAACCCCGTCTACTCGCTGACCGACGTTGGTGGCAAGCAGGCCGCCAACTACAGCATCGACGCCAACGGAAACATTCTGTACGCGCCGCAGACCGAAGCCATTCAGGGCGGCTGGTTTTCAGGAAACCATGTCGGCGCGAGCCGCACGGTCAACTTCGCCACCGATTCTTATATGTGGCACCGGCAATTGCCTGTGGCCGATGAACAGGTGTACTTCGGCCGCAGCTTTCTCCTGGATCAGGTGGATCCGGCCTCAAGCACCTTTCAGCGGGGCGGTACGATATACTTGGCGGTTGACAGTGAGGCCCGGGTCTACGTCAACGGTACGTTCATTGGCGAGTGTTATGGGGCCTCCCCGCCGACCGAGTTGATCATCCCGCCCAATCTGCTCAAAACAGGCGAAAACGTCATCAGCGTGCAGGCGAATAACCGGGCCGGGGGGGCCGGTGCGGCGGGCTTTTCGATGGTCGCCGACGTAGGCGGCATCGACGGCCGGGGCGGCGGGTTCGGCGGGGTGACCCTGACGACCCGGGCGACTGAGACGGACCGCTGGAGCGCCTCCAAGGGCAACGTCAGCGGCCTGGTCGGCAAAGTGGCCTTCGAGGTCCGCCAGGGCAGCGCCCTGACGTCCCGCACCGAGCAGGTGAGTCGCATGGGGGCGGTGCTGCAGACCCTGTCGGGGATGCTGGGCGCCGCCGCCGAACAGGACCAGACCAAGTTTCGGGCTTTGCGTTAGCAAAGCCCTTCTCAGGTAGCAGGCCGTCAGGCCAAGCAGGAGGCACACATGGCAGTCGCAGTATCACTGGGTTCCACGGGTTTCGACTTCACGCCGCTGATCCGTGAGCAGCAGCGGCTGAGCAAGCAGTTGCTGGAGCCGCGACCGGGATCCCGGGTGGATCCCACACAGCCTTTGGTCATGCGGCTGGGCACCCAGTCGTTCAACGCCTATATCAAGGTGTTGGAGCCCAACTCCACCCAAGTGGGCGCGCAGCCGACGTACCAGCTGTTCTACCGGGACAACAACAACGTCGAAAACCAGATCAGCTCGGTCTCGGCCGGCAACACCCTGGGCGATGCCACCAACACGGGGACCGTCTCCTTTGATCTCGACTCCGGTGAGATCCGGGTGGGGACGTCGCCTTTGCCATCAGCCCCCTATCAGGTGTCCGGGACGATCCAGTTTCAGGCGGCCAGCGGTCTGACCCTGGCTGCGGTGAACCGTCGGCTGGCCGACATCAACTCCGCCATCGAGGCGATGAGCCGGGTGATGCAGGTGGCCAATGGGGCGACCGAACAGGTTCAGCAGTTGCTGCGGTAGGAGACGGCGCCATCATGGATCGGTTGAACCTGGTCAATGTCCCGGTCAAAATCTTCGGGACCAACTCTCCCGCCTATGTGGCGTCCATCGAAGCGGCCGCCCGGCAGACCCTTGATCTGCCGGGTCTCGTCCGCGGGGCGGCCAAATATGGGGAAACCTGGCTCGACGGCGAGATGGCCGGCATGGACCGGACGTTTGGACCTGTCTATGCCCGGGTACAATTGGAGGGTGGCAAGATGGTTCTGCATGCGCTTGCTGGTCAAGCGGTTGTGGGTCGCCCGTTGCAGACCTTCCATTTGAATTTGGAGGATGGCCGGGTGAGTGGAATCAGAGGGGGCGGAGACCGTGGCGAGTAAAGCCACTCCCAATAAATCCCGCGCCTATCAGGAGATGTCTCAAGCGCAGCTTGAGATGCCTGAGTCGGCGCTAGACGACCGCGATGAGCTGAAGGAGTACCGGCTTGGCGTGGTCGGCTATGCCGTTTACGCAACCCTGCTCGAGTCCGGTGCACAGATGCAGACGGGCGAGGAACAGGCGACGGCCGCCGCCAGGGCCCTTGGCGACGTTGACCCCGAAGAGCGTCAGCACCAGTCCAGCTCCGCCTGGCGGTCCGCCCTCGGCGACGCCACGGTGCTCGCCCTCGCCGAAGCCCACGGGCGCTTCGGCCAGCCCGATTACCAGCGTCTGCTGCGCGACATCATCCAGGGCACGCTGACTGCCGCCAAAGAGGCGAAATTCTCCTACCAGGAAGCCGTCAAGGTCATCTTTACCTTCCTGATGTATGTCTGCCCGCATGAGGGCCGGGCCGGGGCGATCAAGTACCTGGCCAAGACGGTGGCGTACGAGATCCTGCTCTGCAAGCTGTCGATCGGCATGCCCATGAAGATGGCCGCTTACGCGATGGGCGAGGCGATCTTCACGCTGGCGGTCCACGAAGTGCTGGTGGGTCGCAAGGACGATGCGGTCTTCGACCCGCACGTGATGCTCGATGCCGTCAACGAGGGTGTCTGGTCGGCGACTGAGCTGATCGTCCCCAATTCCATCGTCCACCTGCGGGACAACGGGTTTTATATCGTGCGCGGCTTTTCCGATTGCGAAGAGCGCCTGCGCAAGGGACTGATCACCGGTTCCGTCGAAAAGGTGCTCAGCCTCCCTGTCATCGGCTGGGTCTACCGGCCCATGCGCTGGATGGTCCTCGTTGCTTTCGACCGTCTCAAGCAGTCCCCCGTGGCCAAAAAAGTCTGGGAACGACTGATGAGCTGACCGGCGCGCCATCGCGCCGGCATAGGGAGGCACGATGAGCGACGATTACAGCATGGGTGCAGCACTCGACCTGGCCGGCAAGTTCCGGGAGGTCGCCGACGCCACCAATCAGGGTGCCGAAAAGGCCGGTGGCG
>JACMPN010000630.1 GCA_014377495.1 Candidatus Sericytochromatia bacterium | reverse complement strand
GACCAGTTGCTTGACGATCGGCAGCGATTTCAGGGCCGGGTTCGCCCGGATGATGTCCTGCAGGTCGCTGATCTTGGCCTTGATCAGCTCCGTACCCGTGGAGATGATGACGAACTCCCCTGCGCGGGCAATGCTCTTGGCAGGCGTGCGGCCGAAGGCATTGACGAAGGTCGAGATGTCGATCGGCGTGGCGACCCGCATGTCGACGAAGGTCTTACCCACCAGGTCACCCGAATACGTCTCCGCTGGGGCGATGCGGGAGGAGTCAGCCGGTCTGGCCACCACGGGGACAGGGGCGACGTGGACCGGGGGCGGTGTGCCGATGGGTCCTGCCGAAGGGGTGATAGGAACGCTCGGTTCCGGGGTCCGGACGGTGGTCGGGGATCCGACTCCAGGCAATGCACCCATGGCGACGCTCCCTGCTGGCACACAACGACGGTCAATTCAGTCAATTTACCCGTTTTGCGCCTGGCAGTCACGGACTATGAGGGCGATCGGTCGCATCGGGCCCGCCAAAAAACGAGCCGGCAGCACAGACAGTGCCACCGACTCGTCAGACAGAGCGCTTACTTGAGTGTTTCCAGGCCGTTGAAGACGAGGCCGCTGCGCAACTTCGGATAGAAGTAGGTCGACTTTTGCGGCATCACTTCACCGGCCTTGGCGACGGCTACCAGCGCTTCGACCGGCGTGCTCTGCAGGAGAAAGGCCACCTGGGCCCCGCCCTTGCTGACGGCGGCCAACGCATCGGCGTCATTCTTGATGTAGCTGAGGTTCGTCTGGGCGGCCTGGGCGGCGATATCGATGCCGAGGACCTGCTCCAGCAGGCACCGGTGCAAAATCGCCACGTCGAGACGCTTGTAAGCGTCGCTCATCTCGGGGAAGGCCCGCTCGATCAGACTCCAGTCCTTGACGGTGGCCAGGTAGGCACCGTCGGGCAGGACCACACCGAGGGCACCGGGGCCGGCGGCCGCTTTCAGACGTTCAGGCAGTGCCGCCGGGGCGACGGCTTCCACGTGCCAGGCATCCTGCAGGGCGGGGAGTAGCGTCTGTACCCGGTCCGCATCCAGCCCGAACACCACCCGATGGGTCGGCAGGACGACAAGGCCGGGATCGGCCATGCTGACGAGCATCATCAGCACAAAGCGGGACGGATCGTCGTTGGGGACCGGGCCCTTAGCCATCAGCTGGTCACGATAGGCCAGGGCCGTCTCATAGCGATGGTGACCGTCGGCGATGACCACCTTGCGGTGGGCCAGGGTGGCACTGATCTCATTGACGAGGCTGGAGGCCGAGCGGATCCAGACCCGGTGCTGGACACCGGCTTCGTCGGTGCAGTCGACGTTGGGCTGACCCTGGGCGGCCGAGCGGACGAGCTCGGCCAGATCGCCGGAATCCTCGTAGAGGGCAAAGACGGGGCTCAACTGGGACTTGGTCGCTTCCATCAAGGCCAGACGATCGGCCTTGGGCTTGGCGAGCGTGCGCTCGTGGGGCAGGATCACACCGGCCGACCAGGGCTCCAGGCGGAGGGCGGAGATGAAGCCGAGCCGGCTGTGACGCTCCGTGCCGACGGTGAAGGTCTGCTCGTAAAAGTAGATGGCGGGCATTGCCTCGTGGACGAGGACCTGGTCCTCAACCCATTTGTGCAGGATGCGGGCGGCATTCTGATACTTGTCGAGGCCCAGCTCGGCATCGGCCTGGGGCAGTTCCAGCTGGATGAAGCTGAAGGGGTTTTTCGCCAGGTACGCAGCCTGCTCGGCGGGACTGATGACGTCATAGGGCGGTACGGTTACTCCCGCCAGATCAGACACGTGAGTTGGGTTGTAACGCCAGCCCGAAAGTCCGGAAAGCTCGGCCACGGTGACTCCTCTTTACTATATTTTGATTAAGGTGTTTGCAACAGGTTGCGGGCGATGACGATGCGCTGGATCTCCGAGGTTCCCTCGTAGATTTCAGTCACTTTGGCATCCCGGTAGTAGCGTTCGACAGGAAACTCAGACATGTAACCGTAACCGCCGTGGATTTGCACAGCCTCGTTGGTCACCTCGCGGGCGACCCGGCTGGCAAACAGTTTGGCCATGGCGCCGGCCTGGGTGTGGGGTTGGCCCTGATCCTTGAGCCAGGCGGCCTTGTGGGTCAGGAGGCGGGCCGCATCCAGCTGGGTGGCCATGTCGGCGAGCTTCCACTGGATGGCCTGGAAGTCGCTGATCGGCTTGCCGAAGGCGCTGCGTTCCTTGACGTAGCGGACGGAGGCGTCGAGGGCGGCTTGGGCGATGCCGCAGGCCTGGGCGGCGATGCCGATGCGGCCCCCGTCGAGCGTGTCCATGGCGATCGGAAAGCCGGCGTCCTGCGTGCCCAGCAGGTTGGCGTGGGGGACCCGGACGTGTTCGAAGACGATGTCGTTGGTGCAACTGGAATGCAGCCCCATCTTCTTGGCGCCGGGCATGACCGACAGGCCCGCCGTGTCGCGCTCCACCAGGAAGCAGGAGACGCCCTTGGCGCCCGTGCTGCCCTGGGTCGTGCGGGCAAAAACGATGAACAGGGAGGCAAACTCCCCGTTGGTGATCCATTGTTTGGTGCCGTTCAGGACCCAGACGTCGCCGTCACGCTTGGCGGAGAGTTGCAGAGCTGCCGCATCGCTGCCGCTGTTCGGCTCTGTCAGAGCAAAGGCGCCGATCCCCTTGCCGGAAGCGAGTAACGTCAGATAGCGCTGCTTTTGCTCGTCGGTCCCGTAGCGCTGGATCGGGTAAGTGGCGGCTGAGCTGTGGACGGCCAGGGTGACACCGACACCGGCATCCCCGGTCGAGATGGCTTCCAGTACGAGGATGTAGGCCAAAAAGCTGAGACCGGCACCGCCAAAGGCTTCCGGAAAGGGCACGCCGAGCAGTTCGGACTCGGCCATCTGCGTCAGCAGGGTCCGGGGGAAGCCGCCGGCCGCCGCCCATTCGGCGGCAAATGGGGCGATCTGCTCACGGGCAAACTGGCGGGCCATATCCTGGATCGCCCGCTCGTCCTCGTTCAACGCTAACTGCATGGTGCTGAAGTCCCTTTCGGCGGCAGTTTAACACAGCGTCCCCCCGCGAGCCGGTTCAGCTTAGAGGCTCTCGCTGTAGGTGCTCGGTCGCCTGGTGCAGAACTGCTGCACCAGGCTCGGTTGCACCTACCGCAAGAGCCTCTTGGGGCTTGTCATATGGATAGGGGACGCAGAAACGTGAGGGTGGCTCCCAGACCTACCCTTATGGCTTGATGACTTGTCGGATGTCGCTACTGGGGTGGTTGGACAGATTCGTCTTGACCCAACTGGGGAGGATAGGGTCGGTCCCCATGATCTTCACCTCGTCATTGGCAAGGCCGTAACTGGTGAAGACCAGGGACAGCCCGTTCGGCGACCAGAGGACGTTATGCTCGTTGCGGCCGTCGTTGGCAAAGGCCACCTGGCCGGCGCCGCCGACGGCATCCTTGATCTGGAGATTCCAATTCGACATATTATCCATCCGGTGCTGGTAAGCGATTTTGACGCCATTGGGCGACCAGCTGGGAAAGGCATTGTTGTCCCCATTGGCAACAAAAACCTGATCATTGGCGCCAGTCGCATCGATCATCCTGACCGTGGGTACGACACTGCCGGATGGAGTCCACGTGTACGCAATTTTGGTGCGATCGGGCGAGATCGCCAAATCGGCGGCGGTACTCCCAGCGGCCAACGTCAGCAACGTGCCGGGGGCCGATCCGTCGGGTGCAACCTTGCGGACGGTCTCCGCACCGGAACCGGATCCAGCGACATAGCAGAGGCCGGTCGTTGACAGCCACACGGGATAGCGGTCTCCTGCCGGCGAATTCGAGACGTTGGTCCGGACTGTGCCGGTGGTATTCACGACGAATATATCGTTCTGGGTCATCGCGACTTGGGCCACATAGGCGATCTTGGAACTGTCGGGCGACCAGACGATGCCCTGCAGCACTTCATTGATCATCTCCGTGCCCGACACCTTCAGGAAATTGGCGCCGTTGGCATCCGCAACATACAGGTCGAAATTGACGAGCAGCGCCAGCTTCTGGCCGTTCGGCGACCAGACGCCGCCGCCGACCCCGCCTGGCAAAGCTGCAGTCAAATTGGTCAGGTTTGTGCCGTCGGAAAGGATCGACCAGAAGTCCTGGCGGCCACTGCGCCCGCTGCGGAATCCGATCGTGAACAGCGACACCGGAGCAGGGCACACGCCACTCGGCA
The DNA here is from genome assembly GCA_014377495.1 of Candidatus Sericytochromatia bacterium. Classification (GTDB taxonomy): domain Bacteria; phylum Cyanobacteriota; class Sericytochromatia; order JACMPN01; family JACMPN01; genus JACMPN01. Next base: position 468 of record JACMPN010000630.1, on the reverse strand, counting down.
TGTCACCCAGCGGGTCTTTGTCGGCCGCCAGGTCGTTCGTCACTGAGGTCGTCCGCAGGACGACGCTCCCCTGGGGGATGAGACTGCCCGGGGTCACGGTTGAATTGGCGCCGACCACGGTCACTTGACCGATCGTATCGGCGATCGTCGTCCCGCCCGTGGTGGTCTGCTCAATGGCCATCGCCGTCGTCATGGCATTGACGATCACCGTCGGTCCCGTCATCGAGGTCCAGCCGGTGGCGGTGTATTTCACCGCCGTGCGCAAGGACACGACGTTGGTGACTGTGCCGCAGGGAACGCGCTTGCTGACATCCAGGAGGTAGCAGGTGCCGATCACGGGGGTGAAGGTGTTCGTGCTGTCATACAACCGGAAATAGCCCGTGGGATCCGTCAAGCCGGCGGCCACCGGGAGGCCGGCCGCCGTGGCCAGGGTCACCGAGGCGCTGGTGATCACCTGGGTCGAGGTCG
>JACMPN010000629.1 GCA_014377495.1 Candidatus Sericytochromatia bacterium | reverse complement strand
TGCGGCCGCCCGGCGACGTAACGCACCGTGATCGGCGTTGAAGGCCGGTTGCGCCGGTAGGTCGCCTGATCGACCAATCGCTCGCTGATGATCCGGTCAGCCGCCGGGGCGCCAGGGGCGGAAGGGGCGCCGGGGGTCATCGGGCGAAAGCCATAGCGCACGTAATACTCGGTCAGCGAGCGGCCTTTGCTGCCGATCCGGGAGTCAAAGTGCTGATCCAGGACCATGCCCGGCACCGTGGCGATCTCGGCCCGCCCCAGCGTCTCATGGATGATGACGTGCCCGGACAACGTCGTGGCGGCATGATAGGCGGCGAGGGTGCCGCCGCCGGCAAAGGGCAGGGCGAGCCACCAGAGGAAACGGCAGATGAGCACCGCATTCCGCCGCCGTTGCTGGGGCAGGTCCGGCCTCACGGCTTGGCCGGCGGCCCCGTCAGCGTCACCTTGGCCTTGGCGATCTGGCCGGCCCGGACGAGGGTGATCGTCACCGTGTCGCCGACCTTGTGGGAATCGATGGCGGCGGTGAGCGTGTCGATGTCACGCACGGGCTGGTCGTTCACCGCCGTGATGATGTCGCCGCCCAGCATCACCGTCCGGCCGCCGATGACGACGGCCTTGCTGCCGCCCTTGAAGCCGGCCCGGGCGAGGCTGCCGTTGGCGGACACCCGGCTGATCAGAATCCCGGCCCGGACGGACAGGCGCAGGGCGTTGGCCATCTCGGCGGAGATCGGAAAGGCGTCGAGCCCCAGCCAGGGCCGCACGACCCGACCGCGGCTGAGCAGGTCGGGGATCAGTTTTTTGGCCCGGTCGATGGGGATGGCGAAGCCGATGCCGACCGAGCCGCCCGAGGGCGAGAAAATCATCGTGTTGATCCCGATGACGCTGCCCTGGGAATCCAGCAGCGCCCCCCCGGAATTGCCCTGGTTGATCGCCGCATCCGTCTGGATCATCCCGCGCATCACCTTGCCGTCATCGCCCTTGATGTCCCGCACGGCACTGATCACGCCCGTCGTCACCGTCCGGCCCAGGCCGAAGGGGTTGCCGATGGCGATGGCCTGCTGCCCCACCTGGATGCCGCTGGAATCACCGAGTTTGGCGACGACGAGGTTCGCCGGTACCTGGGTGACCCGGATGATCGCCAGATCGGTCAACGGATCCTGACCGACCAGCCGGGCGGGGATCCGCTGGCGGTTGTCGCCAAAGACGACGGCCACTTGCTGGGCCCCGCCGATGACGTGAAAATTCGTCAAAATGTCGCCAGCCTTCGAGATGACCACCCCGGAGCCGGCGCCAGCCCGGGGGACCGCATCGAAATACTGGTCTTCGCTGGCCGTCAGGGTGAGCACGGTGACGACACTGGGGCTGACGTGCTTGATCGTCGCCACGGTGCCCGCTTCCTCGGCCCGCAGACTGGTCCCGGCGTCGGCCTGGGGCCGGTGGCCGAGCACCTGCCAGCCGATCAGCAGGCCGAGGGCGAACCAGACGGCGGTGCGGGGGACCTGGAAGTGACTGCGGGGCGTCGTGGGCATGATTGGTTAAAACCGCCCGATTTCGATGCGGCCCCAGCCGCTGAACCCTTTGACGTTGCCCAGGCGGTCGATCAGCCGCTGTGCCCGCTTGTAGTCCTTGGCCACGTAACCGTGCAGGTTGCTGTGGTCTTCCCGGAGGTCCTGCTTGACGGCTTTGCTGGTCGGCACCGTCATCGCCGCCCGCAGCAACCCTTCACCGAAGGCGGGATTGGACTTGATCGTCTCGCTGATCACACCGAGGATCTGCCAGTACCCTTCGCTCTCGTCGGCGTGCAGCCCCAGCAACAGGCCGTTGACCAGATCCGAGCGTTCTTTGGTCTGCTGGTAGCGGCCCCGGTAGTATTTCGAGCCGGCCGTGGCCAGCTTTTCATAGTTGTCCGGGTCGATACTGCGCAGGGCGCCCTTGATGTGCCGGCACATGGTCGGGCCCGGATCCGGCAAAAAGCGCAGCCGCGGCAGGTCGTAGGACTCGCCGATCGAGTCGTACAGGGCGGCGTCCGGCGGGTACAGGGAGTACAGCGACAGGCGTCGGGCATCCTCGCTGTCCAGCACGTCCAGCAGCTCGGCACAGAGCCATTTCAGGGACTTGGACCCCGTCTTGGGCGGATCGGTGAGCAGTTCCTTGACCCGGGTCGGCGCCCCGCTCATCCGGGTCAGCACCTCACTGACCAGGCCCACGGCCAAGGGCCAGCCCTCGGTCAGGGCATAGACGCCTTCCGGAATCTCGTCACCCTGGATGTGAAAGCTCGCCTTCAGATACTGAAACGTCTCGTCGGCCGTGAAGGCGGGCAACAGGGTGGCGATGCCGTCACGCTGGCCCCAGAAGGCCGACAGGTCAAAGCTGCCGGCAATGACATAGAGGGACTTATCGCGGGTGGGGGCGAACAGGTGCTGATAGAGCCACTCCTCCCAGCCCGCCATCTCCTCGAAATGGTCGAAGAAAATCAGCAGCGGGGCCGGCATCCCGGCGACGATCGCCGCCGCATCCGCTTCCAAGCTCCCGGCCTGGTCCGTCTCGGGCAGGCGGATGCCGAAGGTCTGGGCGAGGACCTGCAAGAGGCCGTGCGGTCCGGAGCAGGGCGGCAGCCGGCGCAGGTCGAGGGCCAGCGATCCCAGGCCGAATCCGGTGGAATCGCGCATCAGGTGCCGCAGGAGCAGGGACTTGCCGGAGCCCGCCCCCCCGTAAAAGTAGTAAGCGCTGGGATTTTCCCCGTGCTGGGGGCCGCCGAGGGCCGCCGTCAACCTGAGGGCCTTGCGTTCCAGAAGCCGTCCCGTCACCCGCACACCTCTTGCCCCGTCTCCCCGCTAGAACCAGCAGTGTAACGCTCTCCGCCCGCCCCCGGCCAGCTCCGGTGAACGTTCGGCAAAGTCCAGGTAAAGCTTCCCCGAAACCAGGCAAGATGCGCGTCCGCCAGGGCCATAGACCCTATGGTGGAGGGGGTTCTTATGCGTCATTGGATTTTAGCCGGACTGTTGGCGGTGACCACCGCCTGTGGCAGCATCACGACGCCGTTGGTGGCCTTTACGGGCCGTGAGCGGACATCCGCCGCCAATGTCGCCGCCCCCACCCAGGTGATCGTCAAGTTCCGTTCCGCCGCCGCCGGCCGCTCGGTCAGCGAATTCATGCAGGCCCAGGGCGCCCGCACCCTCAGCCGGACCAGCAGCACCCGGGCCACCCTGGTGACCATCCAGGGCGATCCCCAACTCGCCGTCCAGCGCTTCCAGCAATCCGGCCTCGTCGACTATGCCGAGCCCAACTACAAAGTGAAGGGCAATTTCACCGCCAATGATCCCAAGACCGGCGGCCCCGGCGGCCAGTACGGCCTCGCCGTGGTGCAGGTCGATAAGGCCTGGAACCTCACCCTGGGTGACCCCCGTGTCATCATCGGCGTCGTCGACACGGGTGCCGACCTGACCCACCCCGATCTGATCCACCAGTTCGTCCCCGGCTACAACGTCGTCAGCAAGGGTGCCACGCCGCCCAAGGACGACAACGGCCACGGCACCCACGCCAGCGGCGCCGTCGCCGCCGAGGCGGACAACGGCATCGGGGTCGCCGGCGTCGCCCCGCGCTGCAAGCTCATGCCGGTTAAAGCTTTGGACGCCAAAGGCGAGGGCTATACCTACGACATCGCCGAAGGCATCTACTGGGCCGTCGACCATGGTGCCAAAGTGATCAACCTGAGCCTGGGCGGTCGCGGGGCCAGCCAGGCATTGCGTGATGCCGTCGACTACGCCCTCTCCAAGCGGGTCAACCTCGTGGCGGCGATGGGCAACGGCGACGAGTCCGGTGTCGGCCAGAACTGGCCCACCTTCCCGGCCGCCTACCCGGGCGTCATCTCCGTCGGCGCCGTCGATGCGGACCGTCGGGTCACCGAGTTCAGCAACTTCGGCTCCTGGATCTCCATCGTCGCCCCCGGCCAGGACATCATGAGCACGATGCCCACCTACCCCGTCTACCAGACGACAACCGCCTCCTATCAACAGAACTACGACGCCATGTCCGGCACCTCGATGGCCTCGCCCATGGTCGCCGGCGTCGTCGCCCTAATGCTCAGCCGCTACCCCGCCATGACCCCCGCCCAGGTCAAGGCCAAGATCGAGCAGTCGGCCCGCCATCTCGGGGATGCCGGCTTCAATGACCACTACGGCTACGGCGTCGTGGATGCCTTCAAGGCCGTCATGTAAGCGGCACCGTCCGCCGTCTCCCCGGTCAAATGCCTGTGTCAACATATGCAAATCCGGTCAAGACACCGTTTTGGTCGTTCTGCCGCCGGGTATGACGTACAAGGCAGGGCACGCTTTCGCCCGGCGGGGAACAGGGCCATCACGCAGCAACCGACACCATCATCTGCCGGATCACCGGCACCGGCAGCACAGGTCCCGGCCGCCATCCGGCTGCGGGCCGGCATTGCCTACGGGCTGGCGCTGCTGTTCCTAGCGGCCGTCTACTTCGGTCTGCTCACCCTGTTCTCCCACTGGCTGTCTGGTCAGACAGAGGTGTCTCACGGCTGGCAATTCGTCGTCATCCTCCTCCTGAGCAGCCTGCTGCTCCCGGTGAAAACCACCCTGCACCATGGCCTTGCCCGACTCTTCCACCGGGATCGGGCAACTGTTGCCGACATGCTCCGCCGCCTGTCGCCTACCCCGGCCCGGCCGACCGTCGATGGGCTGGCAGAGTTGCCCCGGGCCGTGCGGGATGCCCTGCGGCTGCGGGCGGTCGCCGTGGCCCTGCCGACCCCTGAAGGCTGGCGGATCACCCAGGCCAGCGGTTGTGCCGATCTGCTGGGCAGTCCCCTCGCCGGCCCGTCGCACGCCGCCCCGTTCACCACCGACCTCACCGGCCATTTGGCCCGCTTTGCCGCCGCCATCCCCATGCGACTGGACGAGCGGACCGTGGCCCTGTTGCTGCTGGGTGCCCCGCGAGCGGCGGTGCCGCTGACCGCCTTCGATCTCCAAGTGGCCGAGATGCTGCTGCTGTCGATGAGCGGCCTGATCGCCTGCCGCCAGGGGCAGGCACGTCACGCGACGACCCGGGCCGAACTGACCCGCCTCGACACGCACCTGGCCGGTCTGCGCCAGGCCCTCGGGGCCGGCACCTTCGGGGCGGCGGCCAAGCATGAGCTGCGCTCGGCCCTGACCCTGATTGTCGGACACGCCGAACTGCTCGTCGACGGGAACTACGGCGCCCTCGAACCTGCCCTGAGCCGGCACATCGAGACCATCCACACCCAGGCGGAGTCCCTCGTCCAGACGCTTATCGGCCCAGACCCCGCGGCCCGCCACGTTGCGGGCCGTTAGACCCCGCATGGATTCGGGCCGGCTCCCCCGCCTCGCCACAGGGCTTCTCGCCGGCGCCTGGCTGACCGTGATCCTCTGCCTCTCGCTGCTGGCGGGCCAGGTCGGCCAGCCGAAGCTGAATCTGCGGTACAGCCCGGCCCTGATCGTCTCCACCGTCAACACCGACGGTGGGCATCATGCCGGACGACCCTTCGACATCATTTTGGCCCTCGATGACCATCCGGTGGCCACCACCGCCGATATCGCCGGGGTGCTCGGCCGGCAGCCCGGGCGCGACCGCCACACGCTCACCGTCCGGCGGGACGGCCGGCAACTCGCCCTGTCCGTCCGGTCACAACCGATGAGTTTGCGTGGGATGGTCGGCGCCAACCTGGCCCTGTGGGTGTTCGGCCTGGCCTATCTGCTCGCCGCCAGCGCCCTCGTCTGGCGACGGGCGGAGGGTCCGGCAGTACCCGCCTTTTTTCAGATGGCCCTCTGGTGCGGGCTGTTTCCCTTCCTCGGCACCGAACTCGAAACGTCGCACCGTCTCTTGCCGCTGAATTTCCTCGTCTTCGGCCTCGCCCCCCTGAGCATGGCCGGTTTTGGCTACGCCCTGATGCGGCCCCGCCACCCGAGCCGCCTGCCGCTGGTCCTCGGTGCCGGATTTGCGGCTTTCCTCTGGCTCACCTGCCTGCCTGTCGGCCTGCTCGGGGCAGAGCCGGCCCGGTTCCTGCTCCAGCACACGGTGCGCAGTGTCGTCTACCCGGCCCTCATCCTCGGGGCCATTGGTTGTCTACTCGCCGGCATGGTCTCCGGCATCTGGCAGAGTCCCCGCTATGCCGCCTGGCGCCAGCAACTGACGATCATCCTCACGGCTGCCGTCGTCTCCTTTGTCCCCGTCATCTGGGTGTGGCTGATCGCCGTCCTCCGAGGCCGCCCGCCCTACCAGCCGGTGGCGGCCCTGGCCCTGGTCGCCACCGGGATCATGCCCCTCGCCACCGCGGCGGCCCTGCTCCGCTACCGCCTCGCCGACCTCGAGCGCCTCATCCGCCGCACCCTGACCTACAGCCTGACGGCGGGCTTTCTCAGTGCCGGTTATATCGGGGCCTACACCGTGCTTGCCACCCGGATGCCCGGCACCCATCCGATCACAGGAGACTGGCAGTTCGTCCTGCTGCTGACTGCGGCACTGGCCTTCGAGCCCCTGCAACGGGCCACCCAGCGCAGTCTCGACCGCTACCTCTACGGCGACCGCCTCGACGTGACCCTCGTCCTGCGGCGCTTTCAGCGCTATAGCGATAGCAAGCTGCCTTCTGAAGACCTGCTCCGCCTCATCGCCGTCGACGTGGCCGACGCCCTGCAACTCCACCGCATCGCCGTCGCCCTGCCCGAGGCGGAGGGCTGGCGCATCGCCAGCGGTCACCAGTGCCCGGGCCTGGTTGGCGAAACCGTGCCCGGCCCGATCCCCGCCCAGCCGACCTTTTGGCCGACGGACCCGGCACAGCTGTTGGGATTCACCGCGACCATCCGCCTCGACCTTGTCGACCAGCCCGTGTCGCTCCTGCTGCTCGGCCCCAAGCGCAATGATCAGCCGCTGACCGAGATCGACCTGCGCTACATGATGCTCTTTTTGGCCCCGCTCAGCGGCATGATCGGCTATGCCCGCACCCTGGACCTCCAGCGTCAGAACGAGGCGGCCATTGCGTCACTCTACGATCAAATCGGCAGCATCAACCTGGCCGCACTGGACCAATCCACCGGCAGTATCGACACCGACGGACTGACGGCACCGCTGAAGGTGATCATCGATCAGGCGGGAGCCCTGCTCCATGGGGCCCACGGGTTGCTCGATACCACGCACGACCAGCGCGTCCGCCTCATCCAACAGCAGGCGATGCGGCTCTCCCGGGCCCTCACCGACACGGACGCCCTGCAGTCCCTGATGCAGGGCACGGCCCGCCTGGATCCCTGCCCCACCACCCTGCCGGCCCTCATCGCTGCCGCCTGGGCGGAAGTGCAGCCCAACGCCCTGACCAAACACGTCCGGTTTGCCGTCACAACCGACGGACTCCCGCCGGTCCTTGCCGATCCCATCTGGTTGCACCGGGCCTTCGTCCACCTGCTGGACAATGCCGCCGCCCACAGCCCCCCAGGCTCCGACATCACCTGTCAGGCTGGTGTCAGCGGGACGCAGGTGACGCTGACGATCACCGACACGGGTCCCGGCATCGCCGTCGACCGGCTGCACGCCTTGCGAGCGTCGCCATTCACCCTCGACGAGGTCCAACGGCAGGGGCACTGGGGCATCGGGCTGGCCCTGGCGCAGGCGACGGTGCGGCATCTGGGCGGCACGGTACACATCGACAGTGGGCTGGGAGTCGGCACGACGGTAACCGTGACGCTACCTGTCGCCGCGGCTGAGCGCGTGAGGCCGGAACCCTGAGGGTGCCGGGCGACTGCCAGGGCTGTGAGGTTGACGAACCCTAAGGTCCCATTTTAACCAGGGGTTGACCAGGTTGTGCTCAGTCAACCCCCGGTCAGTGCAGGAACTAGGCCTTGGGGGTCTGCGGTGCGGCGGCCTGAGCAGCAGCTGCATCGGCGGCCTTTTTATGCGAGCGGTACTTGCGCCAGAGACCCGTCGCATGGATCAGCGTACCGATCAGGCCAATCACGGCGCCGGGCACACCCCCGCCGAGCAGGGCGATGACACTCCCCGTGGCGGCCAGAAAGCCGCCACCGATGAGCATCTGCTGGTCGATCGCCCGTTCAGGACCCTGACGGCCCTTGACCAGATCCCGCAGCAACTGCAGGACACCGCCGACAGTACCGGTCACGGCGCCGACTTTGGCGAGCACGGCCATGGCTCCTGAGGACCCGGCGGCAGTAACGGCCTTGCCCATGCCGCCGGAGGCGACTTTTGCCGCCGTGCCAGCCATCGCGACTTCGCCGACGACGGCGACGTCTTTCGCCGCCTTGGAGGCTTTGCTGGCCCCGACGATCAGGCTGGGGGCGTTGTGCACAATCGAGCCGCCGAACTCACGCACGGATTCAATTTTGGGCTGGTTCATCCAGTTCCAGACTTTGGAGAAAAATCCGCTGTCCGCCTTGACGGTGCCGACATCGCGCAACTGCTCTTCGAGGGTGCGCTTCCGGGCTGGGGAGGCGGCCGGGACGGGCGCCGTGTTGACGGCAGTCTGGCTGAACTGCATCTCTTCGCCGCGGGCAAATGAACTGTTGGTCGTCACCGAGGCTGCGGGGGCCGCCGCCGTTTTGGCGCGGAATGTCGCGGGGATGGGGCTCGCACCAATGCTGAACGTCACGCCTTACCCCTCCTCTCTCCGGGACAATCATCCGATCGTCTGTGGACCTATCGGCGATTAAACGTGATTCCTGAGTATAAGACCGGGTAATCTTGGACTAACGTTTGCAGCGCGGGCCTTAACCGGAAGGGCCGGACCCGCCATTCAACAGGACGGAAACCCAATGACACAGCCAGGTGCGATCAAACTGGACCAATTTCTCAAGTGGGTGGGCGCGGCAGAGACCGGCGGCCAAGCCAAAAACATGGTTCAGGGCGGACAAGTGACAGTGAACGGCGAACTCGAGACCCGACGCGGCCGGCAGATGCAGGAGGGCGACAAGGTCCAGGTCATTGGCAAGCCTGACATCCATACGTTCACTGAACCGGGCCAGCACACAGTCGATTGATTAACGGCGGAACTGCCGGCCACGCGGCCGATCCATGCCATGCAGACGCTGCACTTCCTCGGCTGTCAACTGGCGCCATTCACCCGGTTGCAGACTGGTCAGACCGATGGGGCCCACCGCGACACGGACCAGCCGCAGCGTGGGAAACCCCACGGCCGCCGTCATCCGCCGCACCTGCCGGTTGCGACCTTCGGTGAGGATCAGCTCGATCCAGCTGGTGGGGATGTGGGCCCGGTAGCGGATCTCACGCGGCGGCAGATCGGGCGCATCGGGCAGGCGCCGGATGCCGGCCGGCTTGGTCATCTGGCCCTGGATGTCGACGCCGGTGCGCAACTGGTACAAGGCGGTGTCCGTCGGCACGCCTTCCACCTGGACCCAGTACGTCTTGGGATGGTCGAAGTGCGGGTCGGTGAGGCGGTGGCTGAGGGTCCCGTCGTCGGTGAGCAGCAGCAGCCCTTCCGAATCGTGATCGAGCCGGCCGACCGGATAGACCTCGGGACGGTCGACGTAGTCTTTGAGGGTCGGCTTGTCGGCCGACGGTGAAAACTGCGACATCACCCCGAAGGGTTTCCACAAGGCGAGAACGGTGGCGGTTGGGGTCATGGCAAACTTCGCTCGGACAGGGGGTTATCGGACTCACGCTCCGCCAACTGGCGGTGGGCTTTAGGATAGTATGGTAACCGTGCCCGGACGTCTCGGGTGTCGTACCTACGATATGAGGGATCTATGCCGGTCGAGCTCAGCCCGCCAGAAGTAGCCCTTCACAAGCACCTGTTCACGCATTTCGATGCGATCGGCGCCGACGTGCGTCGCTGCGACGATGACGTCGTCAGCGAAGACTTCGCGCTTTTCGCCCACTGTTTTCACCCGGATGATCCCGAGACCCCCGTCGCCGTACCGCTCGATCAGCGCCTCGACTGGCGGGTCGCCCAGGCCAGCTGCATCCTCAACTTCGGCCAGGTGCAGGCCGGCCGCTGTCCCGAGTGCGGGACCATCCTCTACACGCTCCTCTGAAGTCGCCTCGGGCGGTTCCGGCGCCACGGACTGGACGTCGGATGGTGCCGCCGGACCGGAGATCCGGGGGGGGGTGGCGTGCGAGCGCACCTCTCGGTTGGTGGCGTCCTCACCTCACCCCCCAGCCCCCTCTCCAAAATGGAGAGGGGGAGCCTCAGAGCGTTTCCCCGTTCTCTGGTCGCGCCGCAGGGGCGATTCCTTGGCTTGGGCGGTCAGCCTTTGCGACCAGATTTTCACTGAACTGCGGAGGGCACATGGGACGCCAGCGCCGTGGGCCACCGGTTTTCGGGGCTCCCGTCGTCGACGGGAGCCGGCGCTTCGCGCAGGCGATGCGGCATGCGCCCACCGACTCTGAAGCAGTTGCCTGGGAAATGCTCCGCAACCGCCGGCTGCGCGGATTGAAGTTCCGCCGTCAACAGGTCATTCGCGGCTACATCGTCGACTTCTATTGCCATGAGCTGCGACTGGCCGTCGAGCTCGACGGCCCGATCCACGCCCTCCAGCAGCCGCAAGACCTCGCCCGCCAAAACCACCTGGCCGCCTGCGGCATCCGCGTCGTTCGCCTCCCCAACGCAGAACTCTCCCTGCAGATGTTGCTCGATCGGATCACGCCTTATCTCCCATCGGGATCGCCAACCCAGCCCGAGCCATAATCCCTGCCAGCCACCTGCGCGCTCGCCGAAGGATCTGCGCACGGGAATGGAGACCGTACCAGCCAGGGAATCGCCCCTGCGGAGCGACCAAAGAACTCGGAAACAGGCCAAGGCTCCCCCCCTCCATTTTGGAGAGGGGGCTGGGGGGTGAGGTCAGAAC
>JACMPN010000628.1 GCA_014377495.1 Candidatus Sericytochromatia bacterium | reverse complement strand
CGCTCATGGGCCCGGATCAGACGCAGGGCCCCGTGGTCCATCAGTCGGGGGATCTCTGCTTTTAGGATGATGGCGTAGTTGGCCCGGGCTGCGATCAGGTCGACGTGGGCCTGCAGGTCGGCCATCGCCATTAGGGTCGGGGCCAGTTGGGCCACCTGACCGCTGAGCATGGCGAGGATCCGGTCGATTTCCGCCCGTTCCGAGGCTTCCAGCCGCCGCAGCCGGTTGTTTTCCTCGACGACGGCCATCGGTTCCAGGTAGACCGTGGCGCCGGACGCCGACTGGTCGTGGACGAGGCCACGCAGGGTGCTCTGACCTTCGACTTTGACGGGCAGCAGATACCGGCCGTCCCGCTGGGTGATCACGGATTCTTGGATGACGCCCTTGTATTGGCTGCTCTGCAAAATCCGATGCAGCTTCGAGCGGATGCGGGCCTGGGTGTCCCGCAGGTCGTTGCGGATCGTCGCCAGGTCCGACGAGGCGTTGTCCTGCACACTGCCGTCCTGCCGGAAGGTGTGGTCGATCGCCGACTCCAGCGACGTCGGCACAGGCAGCGGGGCGATGATCTCCCAAAAGATCGGCGCCTGCTCGGCATGGGCCTGGGCATACTGGCGCAACACCCGGGCCCCGCGCACGGTCGTGCCGATTTCCATCAGGGCGTGGGGCTCCAGCATCGCCCCCCGGGCCGCCCGGCCGACGTGATTGGCGATGTCCATGATCCCACCCAGCGGGATCCTGCCGTCGGCCTCGATCAGGCGGCGGACCTCGGCAGTTTCGAGTTGCAGACGCCAGGCGCCGTCCAAGTCGATGGCCATCGGCAGGGTGCGGCAGAGGGCCTGTCCCCGTCGGGTGACAGCCTGCCTGGCCAATTGGTCGAGGAGGAGCGGCCACTCCAGGGCAGTTTGACTGTAGGTTTCCATTTTCATCCCGTCGTATCAGGCGCCTGCATTGTTCCCGAGGCCCCAAGTCGGGTCCGGCGCCTATCCTGGAGAGGATACCCGTTGACAACCTCGATGCCTAGTGCCGTATGGTCCTGTCGTCACCACTGCAATCGGCCGGCACTGCGGGTCGATGAAAAGCCGGACGGGCAGATGGCACAGATCAGCCTGACGCTGTTGGCGGGAGACACCGCAACAGAAAGCTGCCGCACGGTTGTGCCGGGGACGCCGCTGCCAAAGGGCTTGGCCGCTCCATCTCCCGATCACAGGTTCATCGCGTGATAATAGGGCGGTGACGGGCCGCAACCAAAGCGGTGACCGTATCGTCGGGATCGAACAAGGAGTAACCATCGCAATGGAACAGGGGTCGTTTGCGGTCAAAGTAGGACTTGCCGAGATGCTCAAGGGCGGCGTGATCATGGACGTGACCACGGCAGAACAGGCACGCATTGCCGAAGCTGCCGGGGCGACCGCCGTGATGGCCCTGGAGCGCATTCCCGCCGACATCCGGGCTGAGGGCGGCATCGCCCGCATGACGGACCCGCGGCTTATCGAGGAGATCCAGGACACGGTCAGTATCCCGGTGATGGCCAAGTGCCGCATCGGTCATTTTGTCGAGGCGCAGATCCTGCAGGCCCTCAACGTCGACTTCATTGACGAATCCGAGGTGCTTACACCCGCCGACGAGGCCTATCACATCCTGAAGCGGACCTTCAAAGTGCCGTTCGTCTGCGGCGCCACCGACCTCGGTGAGGCCCTGCGCCGCATCGGCGAGGGGGCGGCGATGATCCGCAGCAAGGGCGAGGCCGGGACCGGCAACATCGTCGAGGCCGTCCGCCACATGCGTCAGATCACCGGACAGATCATGCGCCTTGCCGGTCTTGGTGAGGAGACCTTGATGACCGAGGCCAAACACCTCGGAGCCCCGTACGAACTCGTCCTGCAAGTCGCCAAGACGGGCAAGCTGCCGGTCCCCCTGTTTTCCGCCGGCGGCATCGCCACCCCGGCTGATGCGGCGCTGATGATGCAACTGGGTGCCGAAGCCGTTTTCGTCGGCTCCGGGATCTTCAAGTCGGACGATCCCGAAGCGCGAGCCAAGGCCGTCGTCCAGGCCGTCACCCACCTGAACGATCCCGAGCGGCTGCTGGCCGTCTCCCGTGGGTTGAGCGCCGGCATGCGGGGCCTCGATCTGTCACAGATCCCCTCCGAGCAGCGTCTGGCCGTCAGGGGCTGGTAGGGTGGGCCAAGTCGGGATCCTCGCCCTGCAGGGGGCCTTCGCCAAACACGGTGAGGCCCTGGATCGCCTGGGCGTGGCCTGGTGTCTGGTGCGCACGGCGGACGACCTGGCCGGTGTCGACCGGCTGATCATCCCGGGCGGCGAGTCGACGACGATGACCCGCCTCCTGCGGACCGAAGGCTGGTGGCCGCAGCTTAAGGCGTTTGCCGAGCAGCATCCCGTCATGGGCACGTGCGCCGGCCTGATCATGCTGGCTCATGCGTTGGCCGAGCCGGACTCCCGGGTGGCCCCGTTGGGTGTGCTCGATGTGACGGTGGATCGCAACGCATACGGCCGCCAGACGGAGTCGTTTTCGGCGCCGTTGCAGACCTCGGCGTGGCCGGAGGGGGCACCCTTTCAGGGCGTCTTCATCCGGGCCCCCCGGGTCACGGCATGCGGGCCGGGGGTGGCCGTCGTCGCCCGCCTGGGCGACGAGCCGGTGGCCGTGCGGCAGGGTGGCTGGCTCGGTTTGGCGTTCCATCCCGAGCTGACGGGTGACGACCGCTTTCACCGCTACTTCCTGGACGCCTGCTGACCGGGCGCCACAACGGTGGCATCCTGTTGGAAATGAAGCAAGCGTTATGGAACTTGACGTCGCCCCACGGCGTCACCTGCAGGAGGAGTCCGCACATGGCAGTTGCCACCACCACCCTGAAAGTCGGCGACATGGCTCCTGCCTTCACGGCGGAAACCAGTGACGGCAAGACGATCAGCAGTCAGGACGTTTTGGGGACCCCGTATGTGTTGTACTTTTACCCGAAGGACGACACGCCCGGTTGCACCAAAGAGGCCTGTGCTTTCCGGGACCTGAGCGGCGAGTTCGCCGCCAAAGGCGCCAGAATCTTCGGGGTCAGCAAAGACAGCCCGGCCAGCCATGCCAAGTTCAGTGCCAAGTACAGCTTGCTGTTCCCATTGCTGAGCGATACGACCGGGGCGACGTGTGAGGCGTTCGGCGTCTGGCAGGAGAAAAAGAATTACGGCAAGACCTACATGGGTATCGTGCGCTCAACGTTCGTCGTGGCCGGAGATGGCGTCATCACGGCCGTCTTTTCCACCGTCCGGGTGGAGGGACATGCCGACAAGGTTCTCGCTGTTCTCTGAAAGATCCACATTGCTTACGGACACACCGTTAGCGGCTGTGCTTGGTACAATGGTAGGACCATCGCAAGATCGATTTGAAAAACATTGTTAGCGGAGGGTGATATGAAATTTCTGACCAGTTCCCTGTTGGCTGTTATGGCGGTTGTGTCTGTCGGCGGGACCGCTTTCGCCAAGGATTACACTGTCAAGATGGACAAGATGAAGTTCATCCCGGCGACCCTGACGGTTTCCAAGGGTGACACTGTCACGTTTGTCAATTCCGACACGACCAAGCAGCCTCACAACGTCATGGCCAAGGACAACAGCTTCAAGTCGAAGCCGGTGTTCATGACTGGTGAAAAGTTTGTCTACAAGACGACCAAGGCCGGCAAGTTCGACTATGCCTGCACGATCCACCCCGGCATGAACGGTACCCTGATCGTCAAGTAATGGTCGGATCCCGCCACCATTCAGGGGTGAGCGGGAACCGCAGAAAAGCCCGGCCGCCCGAGACTTCTCGGCAGCCGGGCTTTTTGACGTGCTAGCGGTCAACGACCTTGATCGTCGCCAACTTCGTGTCTTCCGGTCCGTTGATGAAGGCGCCGTACTCGTGGATCAGGCGCAGGTAATCCACGTGATCCTGTTGGATCCGTTCCCCCGGGGCGAGGATCGGGATGCCCGGCGGGTAGGGTGAAATGATCTCGGCGCAGATTTCGCCGACGCTGTCACTGAAGGGGATCCGCTTCACTGTGGCGAAGAAGGCGTCACGCGGGGTCAGCACGGCTTCGGGCAGCCAAGGCAGAGGCGGGTTTTTGAACGCATCGGAGGATGTGAGGCCCTTGGCGTTGGCCTCTTCGGCGAGGGCCCGGACAGCCGCCACCAGGCGATCGAGGTCCCGCTGCGTATTGCCGATGGTGACGATCTCCAGGACGTTGTAGAGGGTCGCCATCTCGGACTGGATGTCGAACCGCTCGTGCAGGGCGTCGATCGCATCAAATCCGGCCATGCCGATCCCGGAGAACCGGATCGTCAGCTTGGTTACGTCAAGATCGTAGAGCCCCGGCAGGCCACAGATGTCACGTCCGAAGCAGGCGATGCCGGGAATGGCATTCAGCTGTTCGCGGGCCTTTTGGGCCATGGCGATCGTCCTGCCCAGCATCTCTTTGCCGTGGAGGGCCATCTGCCGCCTGGCCACGTCGAGACTGGCCAGCAGGACATAGCTGGGGCTGGTGCTCTGCAGCAGCTGCAGGATGTTGCGGACCCGGCGCACGTCGACGAAGCCTTTGCGGACATGCAGCATGGAGGCCTGGGTCATCCCGGAGATGATTTTGTGGGTGGACTGGACGACCATGTCCGCCCCGGCGGCCAGGGCCGAAATCGGCAGGTCCGGGTGGAAGTTGAAGTGCGGGCCATGAGCCTCATCGACCAAGAGCGGCTTGCCATGGGCATGGGCGAGCTTGGCGATCGCCTCGATGTCCACGACGCCACCATAGTAGTTCGGGTTGACCAGCACGACGGCCTTGGCGTCGGGATGGGCGATCAGGGCCGCCTCGACACTCTCGGGCGAGATGCCGTGGGCGATGCCGTAGTCCACGTCCCAACTGGGCTGGACGTAGACGGGGGTGGCGCCGGAGAGGATGATCCCGCCCAGGATCGATTTGTGGGCGTTGCGCGGGATGATGATCTTGTCGCCGGGATCGCAGACCGACATGATCATCGTGTCGTTGCCCGACGTGGAACCATTGCAGAGGAAGAAGGTGAAGTCGGCGCCGTAGGCCTCGGCCGCCAGTTCCTGTGCCTGGCGGATGACGCCGTCCGGGTCGTGCAGGTTGTCGACTTCGGGTAGCTCGGTCAGGTCGATGGCAAAGACGTTGCGGCCGACGAGCTCCAAAAATTCGGGATCGATCCCGACACCCTGCTTGTGGCCGGGTGTGTGGAAGGGGGCCATGTCCTTGCGCACATAGTCACGCAGCGCTTCGAAGAGCGGCGCCCGACTCTGGGCTAGGGCATCAGGTCCAACGGCTGGTGCAAAGTGAAGCGACGTATGCAATGGTGTTTCCTCGGTGTAAGACATGCCCCCTCCAACAGGTCTCAAGGTTATTCCGACGGCTCGCCTCCATTCGGTGAGCTGCATCACGTTTGAGGTGAAGTTGTTAAGAAGGTTAATAACCTGGTTAATAACCAAGCCTTGTTCGTAATTTTAGCTTTCTCTAACTTTACGGGCGTAGCAGGCTTCCAGGACGTCGGCCGATAGCCGGTTCATGGATGGACAGTGGCGGGATGTCACATGGCTGCAGGTTCTACGCCGGCATTTGCACTTGCCCAGCGTCGACGGGCTCCAAGACTGCGGCGACTCAGCCGGCCACCTCCTCCGCTGCCACTTCGGCGCCCGGTGACTCCCTTACGACAATGCAGAAGACTGCTCCCGCCATGCGACCCGTCCGGTTCGGCGATGTCGCCAAGGTGTCCGGCAAGGTCCTGGGCGGCGCCGTTGCCGGCTATGCGGCAGTGATCTGCACTTTCACTTCGGCAGCAATGGCGGCACGTCGTCTGCCGCCAAGGTGCCGCTGTCCGGAGCTGCGGTCGCCGCCGGCATGGTCGGCTTGCCCCCCTATCGCAGGATGCAGCGCAACCGGGCCCAACAGCCCCCTTCCGGCAGTGGAACGAAAGAGGGTCCCCCCCGTGCCCGCGGGGGACCCCTTCGCTTTTCTGGGGCCTAGACCTTGGGGGT
>JACMPN010000627.1 GCA_014377495.1 Candidatus Sericytochromatia bacterium | reverse complement strand
TCGCCTGGGCCTGATGACCGGCAGTGCGCAGTCTGGCTGCCACGGCTTCCCCGTCGGCAGCGTGGCGGCTGCCGACGATGACCCGCAGGCCTTGCTGGGCGAGCACCTCGCAGACCTTTTCCCCGATACCCCGGTTACCGCCCGTGACCAATGCCGTCCGTGCCTGTGTCATGTCCCGCCCTTTCATTTCCGACCCGTGCCGAGCCTGCTGTATCGTAATCCCATGTTCACCCAACTTCACGCCGGTATGCAGGCTGCACTCACACTGGCCGTCAAAGCTGACGCTGCGGGCGAAATCCCGATCGGCGCCGTCGTCACCGATCCGACCGGCCGGATCATCGGCGAGGGGTGGAATCAGCCGGAAAGCAGTTACGATCCGACTGCTCACGCCGAGATGCTGGCCATCCGCCAGGCCTGTGCCACGCTCGGCAACTGGCGGCTGACCGATTGCACGCTGTACGTCACCCTGGAACCCTGCCCCATGTGTGCCTGGGCCAGTATCCAGGCGCGGGTCGGCCGGGTCGTCTTCGGGGCCGGCAACGTGACGTACGGCGCCGCCGGCGGGGCCGTCAACCTGTACCAACTGACTCCCGCCGCCCACCGGATCGAGGTGCTGGGCGGGATCGGCGACGTCGCCGCCACAGCCCTGCTCGACGGGTTCTTTGCCAAACGGCGGTCTCCGGACTCGCTACACTGAGTGGGCCCCAGCCCGTGCCCAGGGGATAACGGGTGCTGAGCACGTATTGCAAAGGAAGACGATCGGTCATGCGCCGTTTGGTGATCAAACTCGGGACCAGCACTGTGACGGCCGTGGGGGGCGAGCCCAGCCCGATCCTCACAGCCTACGCGGCCATCTGCGCCACGTTGCAGGAGGCCGGCTGGTCGCCGGTGATCGTCACCTCGGGTGCCGTCGGCGCCGGCCGGGGCCCTTTGGGACTCACCGGCAAAAAGCTGAGCCTCGTCGAAAAGCAGGCGGCCGCCGCCGTCGGCCAGAGCCGGCTGATGGAAACCTATCGCCAGCACTTTGACGGCGTCGGGCTGACGGTCGCCCAGGTCCTGCTCAGCCGGGAGGACATCTCGGAGCGGGGCCGCTGCAACAACGCCCGCCAGGCATTGGAGTTCCTGCTCAAGGCGGGGGTCGTGCCGCTGATCAATGAAAATGACACGGTGGCCACGGCCGAGCTGAAATTCGGCGACAACGACCTGCTCTCGGCCCTCGTGGCCAACCTGATCGGCGCCGAGCGGCTGATCATCATGACGGACACCGGCGGCCTCTACACGGCGGACCCCCGCCTCGATCCGACTGCCACCCTGATCACCGAGGTGGCCCTCATCACCCCGGAACTGCTGGGCATGGCTGGCGAGTCCCGCTCCGGCGTCGGGACTGGCGGCATGGCTTCCAAGCTGATGGCCGCCCGCATCGCCTCCGAGGGCGGGGTGCGGGTGGCGATCACCCACGGCCAACAGCCGGAACAGATCATGGATCTGGTGGCCGGGGCCCCGATCGGGACCACCGTGCTGCCGGCACCCAGTCGCCGGGACAGCCGCAAGAGTTGGATCGCCTATGGCGTCGTACCCAGTGGCCGGGTCGTCGTCGACGACGGGGCGATGAAGGCGATGCTCAGTGATGGCCGCAGCCTATTGCCAGTCGGCATCCGGCGGGTCGATGGTGAGTTCGATGCCGGCGAGGTCGTGCAAATCTGCCGGGCCGACGGGACGGAAATCGGCCGTGGAGTCGTCGCCCTCGATGCGACGGATTTACAGCGGGTGATCGGCTGCACGACGCCTGAAGTCCGGCGCCGACTGGGCGGCGAAGCCCCGGCTGAAGCCATTCATCGGGATGATTTGACGATGACGGCCGTCGAGGTCTGACCCGGCAGCGGGCTTGTATTCAGAAAAAGCCGGTGGGCCGGCAGGATGACGAGGAGTGGTTGCGTGGATCTCTGGGAAACCCCTGTCGATATTCTGGCAAAGGCCGCCAAGGCGTCCTGGCCGATGCTGGCCCGGACGACCGGCGCCCAGCGTGACCGCCTGCTCGACCGCATGGCGGAGGCCCTGATCGAGCATGCCAGCGACATCCAGGCCGCCAATGCCCAGGACCTGATCGCCGGCGAAGCGGCCGGACTGAGCCGGGCCCTGCTCGACCGGCTGGCCCTGACTCCCGCCCGGCTCAGCGAGGCGGCCGACGGCCTGCGCGAGATTGGTGGCCTGCCGGATCCGCTCGGTGAAGTGGTCAGCGGCTGGAAACGCCCCGATGGCCTGGAAATCCGTCAGATCACCGTGCCGCTCGGCGTCATCGGGATCATTTACGAATCCCGGCCGAACGTGACCATTGATGCGGCCGGGCTCTGCCTGAAGAGCGGCAATGCCGTCGTGCTGCGGGGCGGCAAAGAGGCAATCATGACCAACCGGGCCGTGGCCACCGTTTTGCGCGGGGCCCTGGCAGACGAAGGCCTGCCACCGGACCTCCTGCAACTCGTCGGCCGACCGGACCGCAGCGAGATCGACCAGTTGCTGAACCTGCACGGCGACGTCGACCTGATCATCCCCCGTGGCGGCAAGGGCCTGATCGACCACGTGGTCAAGAACAGCCGGGTCCCCGTGATCGAGACCGGGGCCGGCGTCTGCCACATCTACGTCGAGTCGTCGATCGAGGTGCAGACGGCCATCTCGATCATCCTCAACGCCAAGACCCAGCGCCCGTCGGTCTGCAATGCCGCCGAGACCCTGCTCATCTCCCGCAATGCCGCCGAAACTCACCTGGTGCCGATGCTGCAGGCCCTGCAGGGTGCCGGTGTGGCCCTGCGCGGCTGCTCCGAGACGGCCAAGCGCTTTCCCAGCGTGACGCCCGCCGAGGACGCCGACTGGGAGACGGAATACATGGACCTGACCCTGGCGGTGAAGGTCGTCGAGGATGTGGATGCGGCCATCGACCACATCCGCCTTTACAGCACCCGTCACTCCGAGGCGATCCTGACCCGGGACCTGCGGGCGGCCAAGCGGTTCCAACAGGAGGTCGACTC
>JACMPN010000626.1 GCA_014377495.1 Candidatus Sericytochromatia bacterium | reverse complement strand
TCAAGGGACGCGCGTCACCAATCAAGCGGCAGAATCCCGCAGCGTCGCGTCTCGGCGGGATACGAGGCACTATCCGGCAACCATCGGAAATCCGGCGGCACGCCGTTGCCCCCCGGCGCCATCGCCCGGCATCGGCGGCCCCGTCCACCCTGCGGCGATCAACACGCCCGGGCCCACGCAAAAGCGGCCCTGGCGTCCGGTTGGATGGCAGGGCCGCAATCTCACAGGGTGGCAGGGTCACGGGACCCCACCGGGATCAGGCCAGAACGGGCTTCAGGGCCAAAGAGTCGAAATGCACCAGGCGACAGTACTCGTCGTAGCGGGCGGCGATCGTGTCCCGATGCAGGTTGCGGATGTTCTCGACGGAGAACGCCTCAACGCTGATGCTGGCCACGGTGCTGCCGACGGCGATCGCCTGGCGCAGGCTCTTTTGGCTGAGATCTTGCAGCTCCGAGAGATAGCCGATGAAGCCACCGGCAAAACTGTCGCCGGCCCCGGTCGGATCGATGATGTTTTCCAGGGGGAAACCGGGCAGGCTGAACACGTGGTCACCCTGGAACAGGGTGGCACCGTTTTCGCCCCGCTTGATGATCACCGCCCACGGTCCCCAGCTGAGGACTTCGCGGGCGCCTTTAACGACGCTCGGCTGTCCGGTGAGCTGCCGGACTTCGGCTTCGTTCATCAGGGCGATGTCGACCATGCCCAGGGTCTTGATCAGCTCGTCTTTGGCGGACGTGATCCAGTAGTTCATCGTATCCAGGATGACCAGCTTGGGCTTGGTAACCTGGGAGAGCACCTGGCGCTGCAGCCGGGGGTCGATGTTCGCCAGAAAGACGTACTCGGCACTCCGGTAATCGACCGGCAGGACGGGATCGAAGTCGGCGAAAACATTGAGGTTGGTGAACTCGGTGTGAGCCTGGTTCATGTCCAACTCGTAGTAGCCGCCCCAGCGGAACGTCTTGCCGGGCCGCACCTGCAGTCCCTGGGTGTCGATGCCGCGCTGCCGCAGCATCTGCACATGGCTGTCCGGAAAATCCTCGCCGACTACGCCGACAAGCTGCACAGAACCGAAGGTGCTGGCGGCCAACGACGCAAACGACGCCGACCCGCCCAAGACCTCCGTGCGCTCCCCGAAAGGCGTGCGCACATTGTCTAAACCGATGGAGCCAACAATCAACAAACTCAACGAATTGGTCTCCCTCGTCGGATGGATGGGGGGCAACCCAGTGGGTCACACCAATTTAAGCCTTACCAATGGTATCTGTCATGCCCAGTAGTGACAATCCGTAAGGGCCATTTGGCGCCAAATCCGTCAGACGGGTATCATGCGTCGCATGGTCACTGTTCCTCTTTGCGTGCGCTGGTCAGCGGCTGCCTTCGTGGCGGCCACCCTGACGCTCAGCCCCCTGGCTTGGGCCGAAGACGATGCCGAAGCCGCCCTTGCAGCCCGCCGACCGAACCCTTGGATCGCCGGATTGTTGTCACTGGTCGTGCCGGGCCTGGGTCAATTTTACGCCGGTGAACGTGAACGGGCCCTGCTCATCTTGGGTGGCGGCATCGCTGTTGTTTTGGCCAAGATCGTCACCAACCAGTTGGTCGTACCCGATCCGGTCGGCGCCGCCCCGCGGTCCCGCGCCCCGATCGAGGCCGTCGATCTGATCATGACCCTGGCATTGCCCACTTACTGGGCCTGGAGCGTCGGAGACGCCGTCCGCATTGCCCTGCCGCCCAATCCCTCCGATATCCTGGCGTCGCCCTCCCCACTCGCCAGCCCGTCCCTGCCGCCGCCGATGCGACCCTAGTTCAGAGGAGCCCCCGATGATCCGCCGCCTGCTCACCCTAGGCCTAGCCGCCGCTCTGATCGCCCCACCCGCATGGGCGGCGCCGGCCGATTTCGGCCCTCCGGACGGCTGGCAGAAAGAGCGGGTCAAGTTGGAGGACCAGCGCCGCATCCCGATCGCGGCGGCCGGCCTCAACGCCATCCTGCCGGGCATCGGCGCCGCCTATCAGGGCGACTACATCAAAGCCGGCATCGAGGCGGGCGGGGCCTTTGCCGTGCTTCTGGGCAGCTACCTGATCTCCAACGGCATCGTCGCCCTGACCAACAGCCGGGACGTGGCGGTGATCTTTTCCGTCGCCCCGTATGCCGCCTATGTCGGCTGGGCCGTCGCTGACGGCTACTACAGCACGGCCCTCGCCAACGAGCGGATCGACCAGAAAATCGATGCCCTCACCCCACTCACTTACCATTGGCAAATCGCCACGTTCTAAGGGTTCGTCTGAGAGCATCCTGGGCGGGTAGATTGCGTTGTCGGTCCCTCCTAAGATCCTTGAGGATCTGTCGTCACGCTCCTCCTAGCACTCAGCCCGCCCAGGATGCTCTCAGACGAACCCTCGTGGGACCTTGCAACTTGCTCGTCGACACCCCCTAAGCGCCGCAAAGCGGTAACACGAAGGTCGCCCTTTCGGGCGATCTTCGTGTTGTTCGGCAGGGCGACCGTCAACGGTAAAGACACGAGCGAGCGCGGCAGGATGCGTTACAAAGCGGCGTGGCTCGTCAATCAGGCAGCCAAGGCCTGACTGACCTTGGCTGGGGCCTCCATCACACCGCCCAGACGACGGGTC
Source organism: Candidatus Sericytochromatia bacterium (assembly GCA_014377495.1). Taxonomy (GTDB): domain Bacteria; phylum Cyanobacteriota; class Sericytochromatia; order JACMPN01; family JACMPN01; genus JACMPN01. Next base: position 17,656 of record JACMPN010000626.1, on the reverse strand, counting down.
ATATCGTTCGTGCTCCTGAGCGGTCGGCCGCTGGGAGGCGGGACCCATGGCGGCCAGAATTAGGAGGCCAGCCGTAACCCGTTCAGGCCTTCAATCCAACCGATGCTGCCGGACCGACGGGTCCACCCATCCGGGCATCACCCAGTCATCTGCCATTGGGGACGACGACGCCAGTCGGGAAGCCGGTCCATCATGCGGTCGATGCACTCCTGAGCCGGATGTTCCGCCCCCATCCGCTTGATGACTTCCTGGCGGGCTACCGGCGGCGACACCCCGGCCTCAGTGGCCCAGTTCCGCAAACGGGCCGCCCAGCACTCGGCCATCTGGCTGGCAAAGTAGAGGAACTTGGCGGGGAACAGGCTCATCGCCGCCACCGGATCGTTGGTGCCGACCCGGCCGAGGTTCCGCGTGACCCCGATCCCGCCGAGGCGGTCGATCACGGCCTGCCGCCAGACGGTCGCCTGTAATCGGCCGATGTTGCGACCGGTCTGAGGCTCTGATTTGAGTCAGCGCTGGGCGGCCTGACGGAGTGCGGCCGGCTGTTCCCCTTCACGCAGCGACGTCTCGCGCCGGGCTTCACGAATGCGCCGCAGGCCGCTGCCGTCCCAGCCCCGCCGCTGCAATCCGCGCCAGGTGGCATCCGAGACACCGGAATGGCGTCCCGCTAACCTGTCAGAGACGGCGTTTGCCGACTGACGCCCACCGTACCGCACACCGCCAGCAGGACATTCCGGGCCCATGAAAGTGTCACAATGCTGTAAAGATGGCGCTTTTAGCTGGATTTATCCCTGAGGATGTGATATAATCGAGAGCCGTGCATCGATGTGAATATTGCAGGTCCAATGGCTAGCCAAAAAACCTCCCGCGCCAACCCGAAGACCCAGTTTCGGGCCCAGGTCAAAGCGCCGCCTGCACCGACGTCGGCCAGCCGTCTCGCCGCCGAGCGTGGTTACCAGTCCCTGCCCCGCCGGGTGGCCTTGCCCGTCCTGATCGTCTTTCCGAACTCCTACCACGTCGGCATGTCCAACCTGGGCTTCCAGTACATGTGGCGGGAGATCGACTCTCATGTGGACTGCAGCTGCGACCGGGGATTCCTGCCGGACACGGACACGGAGCCTCTGCGCAGCCTGGAGACGGGCCGGGCCTGGAAAGAGTTTCCGCTGATCTGCATGTCCGCCGTCTATGAGCTGGACTACGGCAACATCCTGCGCCTGCTGGACCGGGCCGGCATGCCCCGCCTGGCGGCAGACCGGGCCGACAACGCCCCGCTGATCCTCCTCGGTGGACCCGCCATCTCGGCGAACCCCGAGCCCATGGCCGAGTTCGTCGACCTGATCGTCATCGGCGAAGGCGAGGCGATCATCCACGAGGTCATGGACGTCCTGCTCGGCCAGCGTGGCAGTCCGCTCTCCAAACACGAACGTCTGAAGGACCTCGTTCCCAAGATCCCCGGCCTCTACGCCCCCAGCCTCTATGCCGCCGACGAAAACGGCTCCGTGACCCCGAACGACTCCACTGTCCCTTTCCCGATCCCGTACCGGCGGGTCGACGGTTACGACCGGTTCGACTTCGGCTCGGCCGTCATCACCCCGAACACCGAGTTCAACGACGTCTACCTGATCGAGCTGACCCGGGGCTGTGGCCAGGGCTGCCGCTTTTGCCTGGCGGGATACCTGTATCGGCCCGTGCGCTACCCCAGCCTGCAACGCGTCATCGAGACAGTCGAGGTCGGCCGGGGGCTGACACCCAAGATCGGCCTGATGGGTGCGGCCGTCAGCGACTACCCGCATCTGTACGAGTTGGCAGACTATTTTGCCGAAAATCCCGTCGATCTGTCCGTCTCCAGCGTCCGGGCCGACAACATCGACCACCGGTTCGTCCGCATGCTCAAGAACGGTGGCATCCGCTCGCTGACCCTGGCGCCCGAGGCCGGGTCGTTGCAGCTGCGCAAGATGCTGAACAAGAACATCTCCGACGAGGAACTGGTCAACGCCGTCGAGTGTGCGGCAGACGGCGGGCTGGAGCAGATCAAGCTCTATTCGATGATCGGCGTGCCCTCCGAGACGATGGACGACATCGAGGGCTTGGTCGAGCTCGTTGGCAAGCTGGTCAAGGCCGGCCGGCCCAAGGGCATCAAGCACTTCAACGTCGGCGTCAGTTCCTGGACGCCCAAGGCCCTGACGCCCCTGCAGTGGGCCCCGCAGGACACCCCGAAGAACCTGGAACTGAAGATCCGCTACCTCGAAAAGGCGATGGCCCGCCTGGGCGCCAAGCTGCGTCCCGATTCCTGGAGCTGGGCCCAGATCTCCGGCGCCCTGGCCCGTGGCGACCGTGCCGTCGGCCGGGCCATGTCCACCGCCGTCGACCTCGGCGGCACCCTGGGCTCCTGGAAGCGGGCGTTTGCCGAGCACGGCCTGGACTGGGAGCGCCTCTGGGGCCCCCGGAATCCGGAGATCCCCACGCCCTGGGCCCATGTGACCAACCAAGTCGAAGTCAGCTTCCTGCAGCGCGAGTACAAGGCCTTCAACCAGGCCCGTTCCACCCCCATCTGCAACGTCGGCATCTGCCGCATGTGCGGCGTCTGCTGACGGGAGGGGGTGCGGGCACTGGGACCCGTTCCGACCAAGACCAACCGTTTCGAGGGAGGCCTCGGGGCGGTACTTTTTTTGCCCGACCGTTCTCGCAACGGGCAGCCACATTCCTAACGACACGCACTCACAGGTGACCACCTTCCGGTATCCTGTCTGAGACGAGCCCGGGCCGAACGGTGCAGCCACTGGGCCGCATGAGTTGAGCCAAAGTCACAGGGCACCTGATTTTCCGACCTTCCGAACCATGAGATGTTGCCACCATGCCAGATGTTGAAGTGTTTACCGACGGAGCCTGCCTGGGCAATCCGGGACCGGGTGGCTGGGCCGCCATCATGCGGGCCGGCGGCCACGAAAAGGTCCTCTCCGGCAGTGAGGTGCACACCACCAACAACCGCATGGAACTGATGGGTGTGATCCAGGCGTTGCAGTCGATGACCCGGCCCGTATCGGTGCAGATCTGCACCGATAGCCAGTATGTGATCAAGGGGATGACCGAGTGGATCGCCGGCTGGCAAAAGCGTGGCTGGATGAACAGCCAGAAAAAGCCCGTCGAGAACCAAGACCTGTGGAAATCCCTGTTGCTGGCCAGCAAACCCCACACCCTGACGTGGGTCTGGGTCAAGGGCCACAGCGGCCACATCGAGAACGAGCGCTGCGACGTTTTGGCCCGTGACCAGGCCATCCTGGCCCAAGCCGCCCGCTAACGCCGTCAAGACCGGTGGGGAGTACCGACAGTCGCCCATGGACCGGGGAAATCAGTCGGGCGTATAATGGTATTCCAGCAACCGCCCCTGGATTACCGGGGAAGCTGTGACCGTTTTCTATCCACAGAGTGACGATCGGCCAGGACCTCGCACGATGAACGGCAATAGCGGCAAGTTAAAGCTCAAAACCGGCACCCTTGCGAGTCCATCGGGCTGGGAGCCTGTGCGGCTGGCAAGGGCGGTCTCGGTCACGGCCTCATCCACCTTCGAAGGGCAGCCCGATCCCCAGTCTTCCGCCCAGCGCACCCTCCATCAGGCGATGCAGAACCGCCTGATCGGCACGGCGAACCTCTATCACTTCGTTCGGGACTATGCGCTGCGCGCTGCCTGGGGTTATGAGCCGGCGGGATTGCCGGAACTGACGGTAACCTTGGCGTTGGACACTGCGTCCCCGGGACCCAAATTTGCCATCGTGATCAAATCGGCCCAATGGTCGACCAGCCAATCCGAACGCCTCTGTGAGGCTGGGTGGCACGTGCTCGTGTTCGACTCCCAGGTGGTGGTCCAGGCCCCTGGCGACGTGGTTGACACCATCCTCGCCGTCCTCCACCACGTGGCCGGCCTGCCGATCGGGACCAGTGAGCTCACCGAAAACCTGATCCCGTCTGATGCGGACGACCATCGGCAGCCAGCGGTGCGGGAGCAATCCACGGCGTCATCCACCGCCCACTTCGCCAAACGCCCGGTCCCGCTGCCGCAAAAATCACGCCGCACATGGCGGCTCCCGGTCCTGGTCGCCTGTGCCGCCATGCTGCTCAGCGGCTACGGTTGGTCGAAATTCCGGGAAAAGGCACCGAACAAGTCGCCCGGCCTAGGCGCCCTCTCACTCACAACCACGGTCAAGGATGTCCAGATGACCAAAGAGGGTCATGCCGTGGTGACGTTGAGCGACGGTCGGCATACCTTCGTCTCGGCCAACTCAGTGCGTCACAATCCCAACATGCTCCACGACCTGATCGTGGCCTGGCGGCAGGGCAAGTCCCTAAACGTGTTCACCACGAACCACCAGCAAACCAGGTATGGCCGGGAAATCGGCATCAAATCCGCAGCCTCGCCCAAGCCGGCCCAAAAGCCGTCACCCAAGCCGACGGGCCACTGAAAGCAGCGCCGGCCCGCCAGGCGCCCACTTGGCGTGATACCGCCACGAGGTCCTCAGGGGACTTCGGAGATCGCCTCGCTGAGGTTGCCGGCACCCGAAAACTGGGTCAGGGCAAACCCCGGCCGCCAGGGGGCCAAGGCGAGATAGGAAAGCCAGATTATTTCGGTCAGCAGATGGGCCACCAGGGCAGCCAGAGTATTGCTCGTAAACAAGGCGACGGCGGTCAACAGGAGTGCCTGCGCCATTCCCCAGAGGGTGGCCCGGCGGCCGGCACGCCAGCGGAGGGCGCCCGCCAAGGCGATGACTGCGAGGGAACCGATCAGCGGCAGGAGCAGGCTGCGCAACAAGAGCTCTTCGGCCAGGACCAGCAAGGTGCCGCAAAACAACGCCCGGCCAAATCCCGCAGCCAGCAACCGGTGCCGTTCGCTCTCCTGCCAGGCCGTCACGGGACCTGCGCCGTCCAGGATCCGACAGGCGCCCAACATGGCAGCCTGCCAGCCCAGACTGACCGCAGCGCAGACGATCCCGCTCCACAGGCCGAAGCTGTTCCAAAACCAGTGGTCGGCAGGTGCTACAACGCCCAACGTGTGTGCCCCGGCGACGAGCGCGCTGACGAGGCCGAGGGCCAAGATGCTCCAACGTACCTGGTGCCTGAGAGTATCCCGCATGGTCCCAAAATCTCCGGACAGTCTTTGAACTACGACAGGGGCGTGCGGTGGCACACCCCTGAAGTTTAAGACGGCTTATCTGGTGAATAGTTCCTGGTTAAGAACCGGCGCTTTAGAAGATCGGCTCGAAATCGATGGGGGCTTTGGTCACCGTTCGGCCCCTGGTCTGGATGGTGGCCGGGAAATCCTCGCCTTTGGACCAGTCGGCGACGTTGACCTGCACCAGCTTGCTGACGATACCCGGCTCATCCAGGATGATCCCCAGTTCCCGGTTGTTGTCCATGGAATTGGTCGTCGGGTTGATGGAACCGATGTAGGCGCGGGCGCCATCGGCGACGATCAGTTTGGCGTGGATCATCGGGGCTTGGATAAAGCGGACGTTCGTCACACCGCGCTTGCGGAGCTCAGCCACAGTCTGCAGGCCGAAGTCGATCTTTTTGGGGCTGGGCAGCAGCACGGAGATGACCACGCCCTGCTTCATCTTTTTGGCGAGCAGGTCGAAAATGGCGGGATCAAAGAACACCTCGATTTCCATGACCAGCGTCCGCTGTGCCGACTCGATCAGCGACGTCAGCTGGCTGCGGGAGTTCACCGGGCTCAAGACGAGCGAGCCGAGGTTCTTCGCATCGAAGGGCGTGTAGCTCCAATCAGCATCGAATAACTGCTGAACCAGCTTCACCCGCTGGGGATCCTTTTCGATGATGATGAATTCACGATTGTCCAGCATGGCAGCCTTGGACAAGTTCATCGTCATGATGAACGCCACGGCGCCATCGACGACAAAACTCTTCTGGTGGGTGTAGGTAAAGCTTTCCTTGTTTGTCCAGCGAAAGACGACGCCCGAGTCGGCCATCTTCTTGCGGGTGACGCTGTTGGTGGGGATCGGTTTGTTGGGATCGCCGGGGTTGTAAGGCTGGGGCTCCAGGAGGGCCCGAACCTGCACGCCACGCTTGGCCGCCCGGGTCAGGGCGTCGCAGATGCCGCCGTCGGAGAGCATGTAGACCTCGACGTCGATCGTCCGCTTGGCGGCGTCGATGGCAGCGAGGATGCCGCTGGGGCCAGCGTCCGGCATGACCAGCAGAGTCTGCGTAGGGGCAGAGGACGCCGCACGCGACAGCCCGACTGAGCCGGACGGGGAGGCGACGGGCATCGGACCGCACGCTGCCAGCAGCGTGATCCCGACAGCGAGCAATGCGCCGCTCCACTGATGCATCCGTTTAATCATGCCAAAACCACCTATCCATATGTCCCCATGACTCCGTTATCGCAAGCTGAGCGATGAATCTTTCCTGATGATTGGATTAAGAAGCCATTATCGCCGGGCCACGCACGGTGGGTCGGACGGGATTACTGATACTTCCGGCCGTTGAAGAGGATGTAACCGTCTTCATGTTTGTGACCCGGGTCGAGGTGGGTCCAATGGAGGACCGGCATGGGTTGGGTATGGAGATACTCGCCCTTGATCTCGAGGGCCGAGCCGACCTGGAGCGGCACGGAAGGTGCCAGACCCGTGTTGTGGGCGACCTTGATCAGCTTGCCCGCCACCTTGATGATAAAGAGCTGGTGGGGACGATCGTCGGTGTCAGCGGGTAAGACCTCGGTGACGACGCCGCTGACGAGGAGCTGTTCCTTTTGTGGTTCAGGTTGAACCGGCTTTCCGGCCAGGCTCGAGACCGGGGCCTGCGGTGCGGCCCAACGGGCCATCGGTGCCGCGGTCGGATAAACGGGACGGCCACAGCCGACGACGGCAAGGCTGAACAATGCGACAACCGCCCAGGCGGTAGGGTTTCGGCGACGGCCCATGATGGGTCCTTTCTCTGCATTGGCAGCGACGATGCTGCCAGAGACGCTTCGGTGATCCCTTAATTTGAGCTAAGTTTAACCTAAATTCCACTTTTCCGTCAATCACCTGTTCTGGGGGATCGATCAGGGTGTTGGGTATACTGCCGGCAGGATTCCAGACTGTTAGGAGGAACCGTGGAGCGTCTGACGGCCGGCGTGATCTTGCTCTGTTGCTTGATCACTGCCATTGGTAATTTGGCGAGCCCCGCTCGTGAACAACCCTCCGAGGAGCGCGGCTTCACGGACCGCATGTCCTTCGGTCGGGCCGGCGATCTGGCCGAGATCGAGGTGGTGGGCGGGATCATGAGTCGCGGGTCCACGGGCGCCTCGTCGACGCGGATCGTGCAATCCCTGCGCCAGGCCGCCAAGGAAAAGGTCAAGGGCATCCTGCTCACCGTCGACAGCCCCGGCGGGTCGGCCGCTGCGTCACAGGAGGTTTTTGAGGAAGTCCGGCGGATCAAGGAGACAAACCACATCCCTGTGGTCTGCTCGATGGGCGACATCGCCGCTTCCGGCGGTTACTACATCGCCGCCGCCGCCGACGAGATCGTCGCCAACCGCGCCACCCTGACGGGCAGCATCGGCGTGATCATGTACATGTTCAACGCCAAGGGGTTGCTCGACAAGATCGGCGTCGTCCCCGAAGTGATCAAGACGGGCCCGTTCAAGGACATCGGCTCGCCCTACCGGTCAATGACGCCTCCGGAGCGGGCCCTACTCCAGAGCCTGATCAACAATACCTACGATCAGTTTCTTGGTGACGTGGCCAAAGGCCGCAAGATGACGGTGGAGCAGGTCAAGTCCCTGGCCGGTGGCCAGATCTACACGGGAGAGCAGGCGAAAACGCTCAAACTGATCGACACCCTCGGGTCCCGGACGGATGCTATTCGCATCCTCGGCCGTCGGGCCGGCATCAAGGGCGATCCCAAGGTGAAGAACTACTCCCGCAGTAACTGGTCCACTTGGATCGACGACATCGGCCTCGAGGGCAAAGCGCCCCAGTGGCCATTGACCCTGGCCGACAGCCTCAAGACGATCACCTGGCAGGCCAAAGTGCCGCTCGTCCTGTACGACCAGCCATGACGTGGCTGACTGACACCTACTATCTCTTCGTCCGTCCCGGTCACGGGCTGGACCGAGTCGTCGATCGCTGTCATCTCGGCGGGGCGGCGCTGACCGTGCTGGTTGTCGGGGCCATCCTGGGTATCCAGGCGGCTGGCGCCTTGGGCCTGCCCTTGGTCGCCGGTGTCCTGCTCGGCTTGATCCTGGCGATGGCCGGCTGGTTCGTCGGCGGCACCATCTGGTACGCAACGACGGGCATCGTCGGCGGCGACGGGCTCTGGCGGACCGTGCTGACCGGCCTTGGCTGGGCCAGTGTGCCGTTGGTGCTCCTGCCGGTGACGGCCACGCTGGGACGGTGGCTGGGTCCGACCTGGGGCAGTGTCCTCAGCCTCGCCGTGATCACCTGGATGGTCGTCCTCACCGTGCGGGCCGTCTGCCGGGCGGCCGGCCTGACGACCGGGCAGAGCCTGGCGGCGCTGGCCCTCGTCGGATTGCTGTTCTCATTGTTGCCGCTGAGCGGCGGGATGCTAGTCCTCATTGGCCTCGCCTCCTGAAGGGTGGGTTTGCTGATTTTTGGCGCCGGGATGGGGGCTCGACCTGGCAATCCGGATGAAACAGGGTAAATGCTACGATACCGAGAGAATTATCATGGTTTACGAAGGAGTCCCCATGTCGGCCAGCCGGACGGAAACCCTCACGATTGCAGGCCCGACCCGCCTCCATGCCCGGCTTTGGCTGCCTGCAGCCGAAGGCCCGAGGCCGGCGGTCGTCCTCTGTCACGGCTTCGCCAGTTGCCTGCGGGAGTGGGGTGATTATCCCGAGCGGCTGGCTGATGCCGGCTATGTGGTGCTGGCGTTCGATTTCAGCGGTTCCGGCGAGTCCGAGGGCCCTGCCACGTACATCACTTCCGCCAGTCATCTCGGTGACGCCCTGCGGGCGCTCGAAACCGTGCTGGCCCGGCCCGAGGTCGATGGCCGCTTTGCCCTCGTGGGCCACAGCCTGGGGACAGCCGCCGTGCTGCGGGCCCTGAACTCCCCACAAGGCAAAGGCGCCGCCACGGCCGTGCTGTTCGCCCCGCCTAACCGGATCCGGCAGGACGTCGGCCTGGGCGAGTGGATGGCCTATGCGGCCGCCAGCCGCATCGCCAAAGTTGTCCTGGCGTTAAACGGCAAACATTTGATGGTCCCCTACCGGGTCACACCCAAGGACATTTTCATCGATCGCGAGGCGGCCGCCCAAGCCCTCTCGGACAAGATCCTGGCGACCTCGATCAGCCTCAATAACTACGATTACATGATCGGTGAACAGGATAATTCCCGGGCCGCGGCCACCGTGACGCAACCCGTCCGGATCATCATCGCCGACGGTGAGACCGTCGTCGGCAACGCCCACAGCCGCCAGGTTTACGACGCCCTGCCGGGGACTGCCAAGTCCTGGGTGACGATCGCCGATTCCGGCCATTCCCTGCTCGGGGACCGGAGCAAGCAGGCCGCAGGCGATGCCGGACTGGCCTGGCTGACCGCACACCTGCCCGTACATGCGGATGAGGCCGTCGGCGCTGCCACCGGCGAGTCAGTCTGAGTTGCCGTCGTGACACGGCACCGTCCCTGATGCGCCCGCTGGCGACCGGCACGCTCGGTCTCTGCCTGGCGTTGTCGGTGATCACGGCATGTCTGGCGGGACCAACCTTGTCGCCAGGCAGTGAAAAGCTGGCCCAGGCCACGATGGCGCCGCCGGGCGCACACGAGGTGACCCTCACCCAGGGACGCAGCCATTGGCTTTATGTCCTGGCATCGCTGGGCAGCCAGGCGGGGCCTTTCCGCATCGATCCCTGGGCGCCGATCTCACTTTTAACGCCCGATGCCGTCACCCGGCTCAACCAGCGCCTCAAAGACGGCATGGTGAAATCCCCGCCCATCAGTTTGGGCGGCGTCACCCTGCCGGTCGATCTGATGACGGTAGACAGCCATGTCACGGAAATGGCCGAGCGCGCCGATGGGATCCGGCCATTAGGACTAATCGGACAGGACCTGCTGGCGACGACGGTGGTGGAGTTCGACCTGAGCCAGCACGTCCTACGCCTGGGCACCGCCTTAGGGGCCGAAACGGCGGGAGACGACATCCTCACCTTCGCGGGGAAAGACACCCGATTGCCGATCATCGAGGTGCGGATCCACGATACGAACCTGCGGCTGCTGTTGGATCCAACGACCGAAGGCGTCCTGCTGGCCTATGATTCGGCCCGGCAGGCCGGTATGGTGGCCAGCGCGACGATGGATCTGACGATGAATTGGCAGGACCGGGCGGCGACGATGCCCGTGTTTGGCGAAACGTTAGGCGTGGGACCGATCACCCGGCAAGGCCAGATGGTCCATGTCCTGCCGCCGCACACGGCCATGCCGGCGACACCGGACCCCGCCGCATCGGGCTATGACGGCCTCCTGGGGATCGGCACGATCACGACCCACCGCGTGATCATCGATTACCCGCGTCAACGGGTGGTGCTCCGCCCCCGCTAAGCTCGAAAAAACAATTCCAATGCAAGCGTGTGGTTGAGCGGGCCACATCCCTCGCAACCACATCCTAAGGGCGGTCGGGCAACTCGCTGACAAACCGCTCAGTGATCAACTGCGGCCGCGTGATGGCGGAGCCGACGACGACGGCCCAGGCCCCGATGGCCAGCCCGCGGGCAGCCTCCTGAGGGGTCCAGACGCGGCCTTCGAGGACGACCGGTACGGACAGGTGCCGCAACAGGCCCGTCAACAGCCCGAAATCCGGTCCGTCGGTGGGTTGGGATTCCTCGGTATAACCGGCCAGGGTCGTGCCGACGAGATCGGCACCGGCGTTGGCTGCGGCGATCCCCTCTTCCAGGGTGGCGACATCGGCCATGACCAGAACGTTGGCCATTTCGGCCTTCACGCGGGTGATCTGGTCAGTGAAACTGCTCCCGTCCGGCCGGGGCCGCAGAGTGGCGTCGATGGCGACGATCTCGGCCCCGCCCATGACCACCTGACGGGCCGCTTCGACCGAAGGGGTGATGTAGACCCCGGTCTGTCCCTGTTTGAACAGGCCGATGACCGGCAGCGAGGTGCGCCGTTTGACGGCGCGGATGTCGTCCGGACCATTTAGCCGAAGGCCCACCGCCCCGCCCTGCTGGGCGGCCCGGGACATGGCTACGATGTGGTCCACCCCATGCATGGGCTCGCCGGGCGCCGCTTGGACGCTGACGACGAGGCCGCCGGCGAGACGTTCGATGACGGGATGAGGCACGGACACTCCTTTGGCGTTGATGCAAGCGGTGCTAAAGTTCAATTCCATTCCCGCCATGAGAAGCTTAGCCGACATGCAAATCCGCCTGCAACGTATCCTCGCCGCCGCCGGTATCGCCTCCCGCCGTGATGCCGAGCGCATCATCGCGGCCGGCCGGGTCCAGGTCAACGGCCAAACCGTCACCGAGCTGGGCTCCAAAGCCGACCCGGACACCGATATCGTCACCGTCGACGGCAAGAGCATCGAGCCCAACCGTCCCCGGATCGTCATCCTCCTGCACAAGCCCGCCCTGGTGATGACCACCAAGTCCGATCCCGAGGGCCGGACGACAGTGATGGACCTGCTCCCGGACAGCCTGCGCCATCTGAACCCGGTCGGTCGCCTGGACTACGAAACCGGTGGTCTCCTGCTGATGTCCAACGACGGCGATCTGGCCGAGCGGCTGACCCACCCCCGCCACCACGTCCCCAAGGTCTACAACGCCATGGTCAAGGGTGAACCCAGCCTGGAGTCGTTGCGCCTGCTGGCCGACGGTATCCGCCTCGAAGAGGGGATGACTGCCCCGGCCCGGGTCCAACGCCTCGGCGCCATGGGCGACGATACGTGGATCGAGCTGGTCCTCACCCAAGGCTGGAACCAGCAGGTGCGCCGCATGTTCAAGGCGATCGGCCACCCGGTACGACAGCTCAAGCGCGTCGCCCTGGGCCCGTTGCGCCTCGGGAAACTGGCGCCCGGCGAGTTTCGCGTACTCACCCAGCGGGAGGTTGAACAGTTGCGGGCCTCCGCCAGGCCCATCGAAACGGATAAGCCGGCGACCTCGCGACAGTACCCCAAGCCCCTGGCCACCGACCGGCCGCCCATCCCGCCGCGACGCAAGCCGCAGCACTAGGAATGCCGCAGCACCAGGAATGCCGCAGCACTAAGAATGCCGCAGCACGGACTGAACTGCCGCACCGGGTTTGGCCTGACGGACCGATCCCTCCCCAAGTGCGGCGAAGGGCGATACGCTGAAGGCGAAACGAGAGCGAGCGGGAGGACAGAGTGGCTAAAGACGAATCCTTTGACATCGTGTCGGAAGTCGACATGCAAGAAGTCGACAATGCGGTCAATCAGGCCACCAAGGAGATCAACACCCGCTTCGACCTGAAAGAAACTGGTTGCACGATCGAGCGTCAGGACACGGCTCTGACTCTGAACGCCCCCGATGAGATGAAACTGCGCAACATCCTGGAGATCCTCCAGCAAAAGCTGATCAAGCGCAGCATTGATCCGAAGGCCCTCAAGGAGGAAGATCCGGAATCGGCCCTCGGCGGCAAATACCGCCAGTTGGTCACCTTGAAACAGGGCCTCGACAAAGAGCAGGCCAAGAAGCTGACCACCCTGCTGAAGGAAACCAAGATCAAGGTCAATGCCCAGATCCAGGACGACAAGCTGCGGGTGACCGGCAAGAACCGGGACGACCTCCAGAAGGCGATCGCCGCCGTGAAAGCGGCCGAACTGGACTTTCCCGTACAGTTCGAAAATTACCGCTAGCCGCCTGACGACCGGGCATGGCGGCGCGCTTATGGCAGGATGCACAAACTTGTACAGGGACCTTGCACCATCCTGCCGAAAGCACACTGGGGGGCAGCGGCTTACTCTAGGGTGACAGCGCTGGTCACCTGGACCGGCATCCAGGAGGAACGGTGAAAGGTCTCATACTCAGCGGCGGCCGTGGCACACGCTTGCGGCCCATCACCTACACCGGCGCCAAGCAACTGGTGCCGGTAGCGAACAAGCCGGTCTTGTTTTACGCCATCGAAGCCCTGGCCGCGGCCGGTATCCACGAAATCGGCATCATCGTCGGCGACACTGCCGCCGAAGTGCGCCGGGCCGTCGGTGACGGGAGCCGGTGGGGGGTGCAGATCAGCTACATCCCCCAGGAGACTCCGGCGGGCCTGGCCCATGCCGTCCATGTCGCCCGGCCCTTTCTCGCCGACGACCCATTCATCATGTACTTGGGCGACAACCTCATCCGCGACAGCCTGACCCCGCTGGTCGAGTCGTTCCGCCGTGAGCCGGCGGACGCTTGGATTTTGCTCAGTCGGGTGCCCCATCCGGAGCAGTTCGGCGTGGCCGTGTTCGACGAGCAGGGTCGGGTCCAGCGGCTCATCGAAAAGCCCGCGGTTCCGCCCAGCGACTATGCCCTGGTCGGCGTCTACCTGTTCAGCCCGGCGATCCATCAGGCCGTGGCGGCCATCCGCCCGAGTCCGCGTGGCGAGTTGGAGATCACCGATGCCATCCAGTGGTTGATCGACACCGGGCGATCCGTGCGCCCGCAAGTGATCACCGGCTGGTGGAAGGACACCGGCAAAAAGGACGACATGCTGGAGGCCAACCGGATCATCCTGGATGACCTGGTGGCCGACGTGGCCGGCACCGTCGAGGGGGCCTGTGAGTTGGCGGGCCGGATCTCGCTGGCGCCGACGGCGATTATCCGCAACAGCACCGTGCGGGGCCCGGTGATCATCGGCGAGGGAGCCGTGATCGAGGACGCCTACATCGGTCCGTACACCGCCATCGGCGACCGTGTCGTCGTGCGGCAGAGCGAAATCGAGCACAGCATCGTTCTCGATGGCGCCCAGATCCTGGACATCGGCGGACGGCTGGAGGATTCCCTGATCGGCCGGGACGTGCTGGTCCGGCGGGGTCAATCCAAGCCGCACAGTTTCAAGCTGATGCTGGGTGACCATTCGCAAATCGAACTGATCTAAGGGACTGGCGAAAGGAGCGGTGCGATGTGGGTGCCTGCAAACCTGATCCATGGCGTCAAAGTGAAAGACCTGCGGGTCATTCCTGACGAGCGTGGCTACCTGATGGAAATGCTGCGGGAAGACGACCCGATCTTCGAGGGCATCGGCCAGACCTATCTGACCGCCTGCTATCCGGGCGTCGTCAAAGGCTGGCATTATCACCACGAGCAGACGGACCATTTCGTCTGCGTTTCCGGGATGGCCAAGGTCGTCCTCTACGACGGGCGGGAAGACTCGCCGACCAAAGGTCTGATCAACGAGTTTTTCATGGGCATTCAAAACCCGATTCTCGTGAAGATCCCGCCCCTGGTCATGCACGGGTTCAAGGGCGTCAGTGCCGATCAGGCCCTGATCGTCAATCACCCGACCAAACCCTACAGGTACTCCGAGCCGGACGAATTCCGCCTCCCCTGGGACAGCCCGTCGATCCCCTATGACTGGGATCGTCACAACGGCTAAAGCGTGGGTTTGGGGAGGCACGCCGCCCTTCGCCGCAACGGAGTGAACGTACCCTTTGGCCAGCCCCAGCCGAACCCTTCCCAAGGTCCATTGGGACCTGTCGTCAGGAACCGTCCTTGCTCATTGCCGGTGAGGACGGCTTCCCTACGGCCAGCTGAGCGGCGCCCTGTGAACATCCGGAAACCCACGCTCCGGCGGCCAGGGGTCCGGATGCCCGCACCGGGGAGACCTGCAATGCGACAATGCCTGCCCTGAGAGAGGATTCCATCATGCGAGTGCTGGTCACCGGCGGTTGCGGCTTCATCGGCAGCAACCTCGTGCGCCTGATCCGGGCCATCCGACCGGCCTGGCACGTCACGAATCTGGATTTGATGACCTATGCCGCCCATCCGGACGGACTGAGCGATCTGGCCCAGGATCCGCAATACCGGTTCGTCCGGGGTGACATTGCCGATGGGCCCCTGGTTCAGGACCTGGCCCGCAACGTCGACGGCATACTCCATCTGGCCGCCGAAAGCCATGTCGATCGCTCGATCGTCGATGCCGCTCCGTTCATCCGCACGAACGTCGACGGGACGCGCGTCCTCCTGGATGCCGCCCGCCGCTTCGGTCTGCGATTTCTGCACGTCAGCACCGACGAGGTTTACGGCAGTCTGGGTCCGACGGGCAGCTTCACCGAGGCGACGCCATTGGCGCCGAATTCCCCCTATGCCGCTGCCAAAGCCAGCAGCGACCTGCTCGTCCGGGCCTACCGGGAAACCTACGGGCTCGATGCGGTGATCACCCGCTGCAGCAACAACTACGGCCCCTACCAGTTCCCCGAAAAGATGATCCCCCTCTTCGTCACCCGGCTGATGCAGGACCAGTCCATTCCCCTCTATGGCGACGGCGGCAACATCCGGGACTGGCTGCATGTGCAGGACCACGCCCGGGCGCTGCTGCTGTCCTACGAAAACGGTCGCGGTGGCGAGGTGTACAACATCGGGGCCCGCAACGAATGGACGAATCTCGCCCTCACCCATGAGCTGCTGCGCCTGATGGACAAACCCCACAGCCTCATCCAACCCGTGACGGACCGCCTCGGCCACGACCGCCGCTACAGCATCGATCCTTCCAAGATCGAGCAGGAACTCGGCTGGTTCCCCACCATCCCGTTCACCGGTGGCCTGGTCAAGACGGTCGCCTGGTATCAGACGAATGCCGCCTGGTGGCGGCCGTTGGTGTCCCAGGCCAGTTTGGCTCGTGTGCCGGCCGACGCCGACGGTTCCAACGATGATCGGAGTCCGGCATGCGCGTCCTGATCACCGGGGCCGGCGGCATGCTCGGCCAGGCCCTGGGTCCCGTGTTCGCAGCCGCCGGCCACCATGTGATGCCGTTGCGCCGCACCCAGCTGGACGTCACCGAAGCCCGCGAAGTCGATTTGGCCTTCGCCGAGTTGCGACCGGAGCTCGTCATCCATGCCGCCGCCTACACCCAGGTGGACCGGGCCGAGGCGGAGCCGCACATCGCCGAGGCCATCAACCGCTTCGGCACGGCGATCGTCGCCGAGGTCGCCAGCCGCCACAGGGCGCCCGTCGTCTATCTGTCGACCGATTACGTCTTCGATGGCACCTGGACGACGCCGATCCCGGCCGACGCCCCCGTCGCCCCGATCAATGCCTACGGCCGCACCAAATGGCAGGGCGAAGAGGTGGTGCTGGCCCTGCAGCCCGAGGCCTACATCGTCCGCACCAGCTGGCTCTACGGTGCCGGCGGCCCCAATTTTGTCGACACGATGCGGCAGCTCGCCGTGACCCGTCCCCAAGTCCGGGTCGTCACCGATCAGATCGGCAGCCCCACCTGGACCGTGGCCCTCAGCCGGATGCTGGTCGACCTCGTGGCGACCGGGGCCTATGGCATCTACCATGCAAGCGGCCAGGGCTCGTGCAGCTGGTACGGTCTCGCTGAAGCGATCTGGGCCCAGATGGGCTATACCACCCCGCTGCTGACGACCACGTCCGACAGCATGGGCCGGCCCGCCCCACGCCCGGCTTACTCCGTCTTGGACGTCAGCAAACTGGAAGCCCTGAGGATCCCAGTACCGACCTGGCAAAGCCAGCTGACCGATTACCTGTCACTCCCGGCAGGCTGAACGCACCGCATCACCGCCAACCCTGATGGCCAGGGCCCCTTGACCACCTGCATTACCTTGCCTTAAACTTAAATTTACCAAATCTGGTAATGAAGGCAGGGATCGATGGGACATGGACGGGCATTGGGATTACTGGCCTTGGCCGTCACGACGGCGGCCTGCCAGTTGAGCACGGGTACACCGGCCGCGCAGCGTGCCGACACGACCGGTAGCGCAATGGTGACAGCGTCCGTACCGATGCCACCGATCGCCAGTGTCGTGCTCTCGCCCAACATCGACGACCGCAAATCCCCGACACCGACCTGCATCGTCTTGCACCATACGGCGGCGACAGCAGACGCCAACGCCACGGCCAAGTTCTTCGCCAGCCCCAAGGCCAAGGTGAGTGCCCATTTCGTCGTCGATCGCACGGGCTACATCGTCCGGTGCGTCCAGGACGCCAAGATGGCCCACCATGCCGGTGTCAGCCAGTTTCAAGGCATGACCGACGTCAACCAGTTTTCATTGGGCATCGAGATTGCCAACGTCGGTGACCACGTCGAGCCCTATCCCCCAGCCCAAGTCGCCGCCGTGGTCAAGCTGACGGCGGCACTGGCCTCCAAGTACCGCATTCCCGTGAGCAACGTGACCCGGCATCGGGACATCGCCATGCCGGCCGGCCGCAAACAGGACACGTCCGACACCCTGGACCTGTCCTACGTCCACAAAGCGGTGCAGGCCATGCTGAAGGGCACTGCCCCGGAGGCCTACACGCCAACGATGACCTTAGCGGGATACGACCCCCGTCACCAGGACTATCGGGTCCAAGCCGGTGACAGTCTGGCTGAGATCGCCGACACGGCCTATGACACGCCGGCTATGGCCGAAGCGATCCTGCGGTTGAATCCCCGGACTGCCCTGCAGGCCGGGGCGACCCTCCGGATGCCGACTGACTACCCCTACTAGTCGAGAATGGCAAGAAAGGGGGCCAGGGCCGGG
>JACMPN010000625.1 GCA_014377495.1 Candidatus Sericytochromatia bacterium | reverse complement strand
GTGCCATGGCCAGCCGTGAATTGCTCCAGATCACCCAGCTGGAAATCCTGCGGGACCTGCGGGCGGCAGAGATCGCCCAGACCCAGGTCCAGGCGCAGCTGGCGGCGGCCCTTTAAGTCGCCGTACAGGCCACCCGGGCCAAGTCCGAGTTCCTGGCCAACATGAGTCACGAGTTGCGCACCCCCCTGAACTCCGTCATCGGCTTTGCCGAAATGCTGGAAGATGCGATCGTCGGCCCCCTGAACGACGAACAGCTCGATTTCGTACAGACGATCGACCGTAACGGCCGGCACCTGCTGCAGATGATCAACGGTATCCTGGACATCGCCAAGATCGAGGCGGGCATGCTCGTCCTCCACCTGGAAACGGCCGACATCTGCCCGATCATCCGTGAGATCGGTGACGTCTTCCGGCCGCTCGCCCAGAAGAAAAACCTGATTCTCGAGTTGCCTGCCGACGGGCTGTCCGTTCCGCTGTCGATCGACCCGCAGCGCTGCCGGCAGGTCATGCTCAATCTCCTGTCCAACGCCATCAAGTTCACTCCGGCCGGCGGGCGGATCGTCGTGGCCGTCATCGAAACGGCCGAGACGGTGTCCATCGCCGTCACGGACTCGGGGATCGGCATCGCCGCCGCCGATCACGAGCGGGTGTTCCAGGAGTTCGTCCAGATCGACGGCTCCTATGCCCGCAAACAGGAGGGCACCGGTCTGGGACTACCGCTGGCCCGGCGCCTGGTCATGTTGCAGGGCGGTGAGCTGTGGCTGGAGTCGGCCATCGGCCAGGGCTCAACCTTCGGGGTGACGCTGCCGAAGGGGCCTCAGCCCGGGGTCACAACGGCGTCGGCCCGCCATTCCGGGGCATTGGGATAAATAGCCTCGGAGGCCGTCACCCAACGCACGTAAGGCAGCCGGCTCAACTGTCTGACGATGTCCAGGTCGTCCCGGGGGATGCCGACCAGGGAATAGTCGTGCAACGGCAGCACCGCCCATTGCGGGCGGTCTCCCAGGTCCGGGATGCCGCTGGCCACGAGGCGCCGGTAGCGGGCCCAGGGCATGGCAAAATAAGGCAGCGAGGCAATCTCCACGACGGGAGGGACCAACTCGAACCGTTCGCCGACACCCGGGATTGCACCCGGATACCGATCGCCAAAGGTCCCGCTCTGCTGCCCCCGGGTCGAGCAGTCCAGCCGGATCCCTTCGGCCGCCAACGCCGTCAGCAACTCCGGTGAGACAACCCACCAACCACCTGTATAGATCTGCGGGGCAAGATCGAGCTCCCGCAGCCAGCTGATCTCGGCCCGGATCTGGTCCTGGGCCGCCTCGATCGTGAAACGGCCACCGGCTGCCGGCTGACCATCCGCCGTGACATAGTGGCCGTGATAGCCGATCTCGGCCACGTCAGCCAGGGCCCGCACCCGCTCGCCGTAGCGTTCGGCCTCAAAGCCGCTCCGGGCCAGCCGGTCCCGGATCATCGAACCTTCCGGCGTCATCACACAGAGCCAGGCACCGACCCCCGTGATCGCCCGAAAGTCCCGGCACCAGGCCAGCAATGTGGCGAAAACGGCATCGTCGTCGAGCCGCTCCGTGTGAAAACAGGCGTTCAGCGAGAGTGTCGCACCGGTGGCCGGCAGGGGCATCGGGCGCAGGACATTCAGGGCACCGTAGACGGTCTGGACAGCGAGGCGGTGCAGCGGGGCGGGCAAATGTTGGGCAATGGACATGGCCCTCATTATGACCGCCCGGCGCCAACCTCCACAAGGGCCACGCCACCGCCAGCAGCGACTCCGGTTGGGCCAGAAATCAGGCCACGGCCGGGCAACGGTCCGGGAGGGACGGACTTTTAGGGCCGTGCCGCCGTCGTGGTCGTCGTTTCCGAAACCGCCGTCTGGGATCCCGCCGTAGCGGGCCCGGCCGTGCCGAGGGCGCCACCGAGCAGACAGACCCAAACGATCGCCACAACACCGCTCGTCCACAAAGAATTCATCATCGTCCGCTCCTATCCGTCATCACCCTACGCACGTGACCCTGGAGGCCACCATCTAACTGTCGGCGATCAAAATCGCCATCGCCGGGGGGACGACCTGCCGGGAGGCCAGTGAGGGCGACATCGGAGCGACCTGACATGCCGTCGCAAACGACAGCGCTGCCAGAACTATTAACCGAAAATCGACCACACTCTTAGCCTCCTCTTAACCTCATTACTAAAACATGGCAGTCGCCGACGTGCAACATGCGCTGCGTCAGGAAGCACAATATTCTGCACCAGCAGCGGTCCGGGCGGGCTGTGGACCGGCTCTGCACAATCGGTGCCGCTCGGTATAATGACCGGCACCCCATCGGAGACCGCAACACCGTGCCCTACATCGTCACCACGCCCCTGCTCACGCTCTTTGGCGCCGTCACCGGCGGCACCTGCAGCTACATGACGGTCCGCATGTTCTTCAGCCCGCACCACCGGATGCGCTGGCTGGGCCGCCGGGTCCCGTTCACGCCCGGTCTGTTCCCCAAGATCCAGCCCGCGCTCGCCCACGAGATCGCCAATGCCGTACACGAGACTCTGCTGCCGCCCGGCGAGATCGAGCTCCTGGCCTCCAAGGTGCTCACCCAGGCGAACATCGAGCGGGCGGTGGATCTGGGGCTGACGGCCCTGATGGCCGAGTTCCGCAACACGACCAAACTCCACGCCCTCGCCAACGACGTCGGCCGCCTGGCCGCCGAGATGATGGGCCAGACCCTGGCGGCCGTGATCAAGCGGGCCTTGTCCGGCGAATCCCAGATTTTCGACATCCCCGACATGGTGGACCGGTCCGTCGATTTCATGCTGGCCGAGTTCGAGATCACGCCAAAGCTGGCCGGCTACGTCACCGACAAGATCCTCGAAGGCCCGTTGTCGGCAGCCTCCCTGCGGGGCCGGCTCGTCGAATTCCTGACGCCCGACGCCATCGATGCCCTGGCCAGGGCAATCAAGCGCCACACTTCCGGCGGCCTTGGTCTCCTCCTGTATGTTGTCAACGTCCGGAACGGGCTCACCAAGTTCCGCATGTTCCTCGACGATGACCCGGAAGCGGCGGAGCAGATGCTGACCCAGGTATTAACCAGTGCCGGCCTGCGGGGCTCGGTCGAACGGGAGATCCTCAGCTTCAAGCTGCGGCAGATGCCCTGGGCGACGATTGCGTTTTTGAAGTCGAACACGACCACCTACATCCAGGCCTACCTGACGGAGCACCAGGATACGCTCGTCCCGCAAATCCTGGACCGGATGGAGCTCGACTCCCTGATCGCCGATGCCATCATCCGGGTCGATCCGGCCCGCATCCCGCCCCAGTTGCTCAGCCGCATCCGCACCGAAGCGGTCAGCTTCGTCCTGCGTTACCTGGACCAGGACCTGGCCGTGCTCATCGAGCAGTTCGTCGGCGCCCTGGCCATCCCGGCAATCATCGCCGAAAAGGTGCGCAGCTTCCCCAGCCCCTTATTGGAAAAGATGATCCGTCAGACTGGTAAGTCGCGACTGATCGCCATGGTCCTCGCCGGCGTCGGTGTGGGAGCGGGCTTCGGACTCCTCGCCGGCTGCCTTTTCCTCTAAAAACCGACCAATCGGCCAATCGCCTCTCCAGCAGCGACTCACAGCCTCCACAGCGGCCGGCACCGGCGGGACAGACTGCAAACTGAAGCTAGATTTAGCATTTCATTAACCTCCCCTCCTCAAGTCGCGGCACGAACAGGCTGATAACAAACACAAGCACCAGCGAGTTGGGGGGAGGCTACCGGGATGGCAGTATCAGCAGCGAAAAACTTTTCAATGGTTGCACCCATGCAGCCATCGGTCGACGACACGGCGCAATCCGCCGGCAAGATGTCGACCCAACACACGGGCATACGGGCCGTGGCCGACAAGTTCATGTCGAGCGGCACGCTTTTCAGCCCCATCGGGGCTGTCGCCGCCACCACCGGCAGCGCCGTCGCCAACTCCATGGTTCGTGAAGCGGTCATGGGCGTGCACATGGAGTCGGCGTACCTCAACGGCATGGTCCAGAACTTCTCCGGCCGGGCCGCCGGCTTCGGCAACGCCATGGGCGGAGCCGGCATCCAGTCCGTCGGCCGGGGCGCCCGGACGATGAGCGGCACTTTCGGCCATACCGGTGTTCTCGCCAACAGCAGCCGCT